>JASJEA010000214.1 GCA_030064935.1 Crocosphaera sp.
ATGTGACATCCTCCCACGCTAACTGCTAGGCAGTATAGCGTGGGCTTCCCAACTCACGATTTAACAAAAATGTCAACTGTTAATCCCCATTGAATTTACGCTATACTGATAATGATTATCATTCTAATAATTTACCAGTGGTCAGCCAATTAACTCATTCTCCCTTAGCAATTGCCAACCCAGAACAATTAGAGCGCATTCGTCACACTTGCGCCCATGTCATGGCAATGGCGGTACAAATCCTATTTCCAGAGACAAAAGTTACCATTGGTCCGACTACAGATACGGGTTTTTATTACGATTTTGATCGCCCACAACCTTTTGCCCCTGAAGATTTGAAAAAAATCAGCAAGCAAATGCGCTTTATTATTAAAGCTAATTTGCCGATTATTCGTGAAGAGATTACTAGGGAAGAAATTAAAGCCGAAATCGAACAGTTAGGGGAACCTTATAAACTAGAGATTTTAGATAGCATTCCTGAAGGAGAAACCATCACTCGTTACTATATCGGTAGTCCCGACGGTGGTAGATTGCCCAATGTGGGAGAAAAGCTCAAAGCTGCTTTACCAGAGCCTTCTTTGATTAAGCCTGTCAAAATTCCTGCTACCGTATCTTGGTGGGATCTCTGTGCCGGACCTCACATTAACTATACAGGGGATATAAACCCAGATGCTTTTGCTTTAGAAAGCGTCGCTGGGGCATACTGGCGAGGAGATGAAACCAAAGCCCAATTACAACGCATTTATGGAACAGCTTGGGAAACACCCGAACAATTAGACGCTTATTTAAAGCAACAGGAAGAAGCTAAACGTCGAGATCATCGCAAACTCGGAAAAGAATTAAAGCTATTTAGCATTCAAGAAAATGCTGGTGGTGGTTTGGTCTTTTGGCATCCTCGCGGTGCAAAGATGCGCTACATCATTGAAGATTATTGGCGTAAGGCTCATTTGGATGCAGGTTACGAACTTCTTTATACTCCCCACGTTGCTAATTTAGAATTGTGGAAAACATCGGGACATTTTGACTTTTATCGGGAAAATATGTTTGATTCGATGGAGATTGAGCAACAAGCTTATCAAATCAAACCGATGAACTGTCCCTTTCACGTTTTAACCTATAAAAATGAACTCCATTCCTATCGGGAATTTCCTTTGCGCTGGGCAGAATTAGGGACGGTATATCGCTATGAACGTTCTGGGGTTCTACATGGTTTGATGCGGGTGCGGGGTTTTACTCAAGATGATGCTCATATTTTCTGTTTACCGACACAAATTGCCTCAGAAATTCTCGGTGTACTAAATTTAACAGAGAAGATTCTTTCTGATTTTGGGTTTAAAGACTATGAAGTTAATCTTTCCACTCGTCCGGATAAGTCAGTGGGTACAGATGAAGGTTGGGAATTGGCCACTCAAGCTTTAGTAGAAGCTTTAAATAGCAAAGGTTGGGAATATATTGAAGATAAGGGAGGCGGTGCCTTCTATGGTCCTAAAATCGATATCAAAATTAAAGATGCAATTGGACGTACTTGGCAATGCTCCACTATCCAGGTCGATTTTAACTTACCAGAACGCTTTGACATGGAATATGTAGCTGTCGATGGTTCTCGTCAACGTCCTATTATGATTCATCGGGCAATTTTTGGTTCTTTAGAGCGTTTTTACGGCATTTTAATCGAAAACTATGCAGGAGATTTTCCGTTATGGTTAGCACCTATCCAATTACGTTTGTTACCAGTCAGTGAAGCACAAAGAGAATATGGGGAAGTTGTTGTTGCTAGTCTCAAAGAAGCCGGTTATCGGGTAGAAATAGACTGCACGGAGGAACGTTTAGGCAAACAAATACGTAATGCCGAACTAGAAAAAATTCCTGTGGTAGCCATAGTTGGAAACAAAGAAGTTGAAACTCAAACTGTGAGTATTCGTACTCGCCAACAAGGAGATATTGGGACAATGACTTTGACTGAGTTAAAAGAGAGTTTGGCAGAGGTTTTAGTTCATAAGACTAAGATTTAGAGGATAACCAAAGCAAAATATTTTATTTTCTTCATTTTATTCATCGGGAATCTATCTTAAAATGCAAAAAGAAGACTCCCATGAATATGGTGTTGCTTTTGGTTAAATTTAGGTAAACAAACTATGTCCTTATCAAAATATTCTGCAATCTCAAGTCAGTTTAAATTTTTCAATTCAATGGGGAGAAAAAAGAAATTAATCTCTTTGGTTTGTGTGACAGCTTTGTTAATTGCTATTACTCCTCAATCTGGTTTTGCTCAAACGCAAAAAGCCGAAAAAGAGGTAGCAGAAGCTACTGAGATATGGCTCAATACAGTTACTTCTGGCTCTGAAAGGGTAGTAGATGAGGTAGTAGCTTTATATGCGGAAGATGGAGTGTTATGGGGTACTGTCTCCGAGCAAGTAAGGGATACCCCCGCAGAAATCCGCAATTATTTTCAATATTTTGCTAAGCTTCCCGAATTGAGCGTTAGTTCATATCAAGGTTGCGTAAGAATGTACGATGAAAATATTGCTATTAACACTGGCTATTATACTTTCACCTATAGTAAAAATGGTCAAACCAAAGAAGTGCCTGCACGCTATAGTTTTGTCTATCAGAAAGACAGCAATAATCAATGGGAAATTATCGAACATCACTCATCTGCTTTGCCTGAAGCTCCTGAAGCATTGCAGAAAGTTGGTGCAGAGCAAGACACTTGTGAAAACGGGTTATTGGTAGAAATATAATTACTTAAAACTTGCTGGTTATTTGGTAGAAATATAATAGAGTTCAAAGAGAGTTTAGATGATGCGATCGCTAATAAGACTAATATTTAGATTTTGTACTCTGATATTGTAAATTAGTAAAGCATCAAAGGAACTATATCCCCTAAGTCAAAATGTTAACTATTGGAACACAAAAAAACGCACCGCAAAGCGTATATCTTCGAGATCGCATTACCACAATTACTAATACAACTTGGGCTGAATATATTGGTTTAGATTTGCCCAGTAAACGAGTCTCATTTCGCAATGGAGTTATTACTATAGTGTCCCCAGGGCGTAATCATGAATTGATTGGTGATTATATTAGGTTGATTATTTTGGCCTATTGTCGTAATCTTAATATTCCTGTTTTCACCTTTAATCAAACTACTCTTAAGGAAGAAGGAAAAGAAGGGAACGAGCCTGATGTGGCTTACTGTTTTGAGAGAGACAAAGACAAGCCAGATTTGGCAGTAGAAATAAATCTAACATCAGGGAGTATAGACGATTTAACTAAATATCAATACTTAAAGATTCCTGAATTTTGGCTATGGGAAAACAATAAAATTAGATTTTTTGTTGATCATGATTCAGGATATTTAGAATTAATGAAAAGTAATTATTTGCCTAACTTAAATAGCGATCGCGTTACAACAATTGTGAATAGTTGTTTTGGCAAAAGTGTTTTAGAAGTAGAAAAATATTTTTCTTGAAAATTAATTTAAAAATAACAACAATGAACCAAAACGAATCTTTACTTCCCTTAAAAATTGCAGTGTTGACAGTTTCTGACACAAGAACAGAAGCTGATGATAAATCGGGCAAAATATTAGTGGATAATTTAACCACAAACGGTCATTTGTTAGCAGAAAAAACTATCGTTCCTGATAACATTTATCAAATTCGTTCCGTAGTATCTAGATGGGTTGCAGATTCATCTGTCCAAGTAATTTTAACCACTGGTGGTACGGGAGTTACAGGAAGGGATGGGACACCAGAAGCGATTAAACCACTCTTAGACAAAGAAATTGAAGGGTTTGGTGAGATATTTCGCATGATTTCCTATCAAGAAATTAAAACCTCTACCATTCAGTCTCGAACTTTAGCTGGCGTGGCTAACGGTACTTATATTTTTTGTTTGCCTGGTTCTAGCGGTGCTTGTCAAACAGGATGGAGTATCATCAAAGAGCAACTTGATTCTCGTAATCGTCCTTGTAATTTAGCTCAATTAATTCCCAGATTGACCGAAACTTAGAAATGATCAGGCGATCGCTCTGTTACTACCGCTCGGATAGTATCAGCGATCGCTTGAAAAATTTAAAAACGATCATTTTTTTGCTATCAGAATTAATTTGCGTCTCAACTTATCGCTGCTATAAAAACTTCTCAAGTGATAATTACCACAAAGTCTTAATAAAAAATTTATAATTGATATTAAATCTTTAAATTCAACCTGAAATAGTATCACTGCAAAATAAATTGAGAGAAAATCATGGCTCAAGCGTTACAAACAACCAAATCGAGAAAAAATTCTGCTTATAAAAATTTAATGTCGGTCCATTGGTGGATGTTTAATTGTTATATTGTTCTATTTATAGTTGGTTCTTTTATGTCGCGTTTGCCTAGAGAAGTCTTCGGAAGAAACCTTCTTTATGATTTCCATAAATCTCTAGGAGTGTTGACAATGGCTTTATTAACTTGGCGAATTTTAACTCTATTACGAGTCTGGTGGAAGAAATATACTAAACGATTTCCTAAATATAGTTCTCAATGGATGCAAAAAGTAGCCCTACATACTTCTCTTTATATCTTTATGTGGGCTGTTCCTATTAGTGGCTTCTTTTTTTCTAACTCCTTTAAAAGCAATAATGTCCGCTTTTTTGGTGTAACCTTACCTGATTTATTTACCCAGAATAGTGACTTAGTAGACTTAGGTCGAAATATTCATTTTTGGTTAGCTTATACTTTTTTAGCATTTATTATCTTACACGCAATCGATCAATTCAAAGTAGTCAAAGGATTTTGGCGACGCATTAGTAAAAGACAAATTAAACCTAGCTAAGACAGATTTTTTAATTACCAAAACCTTTTTTCTCCCCATAATAAACTGTTTTAAATTCCAAGCGATCGCTATTAGGACTATAAAGTGTATAAGTAGCGTTTCCGGGTTCTCTACCCACATTCCCCACCCCGACAACCCTTCTTTTGGGTGCACTCATCGTTTGCATGGGTTGCTGGCGATCTAAAGTCATCACCGAACTATTAACAGAACCGCCTTGTAGTACATATTCAAACACTTGACCGGAACGACCACAAAAAAGAGAATTGGCCTCTACTCTTTGTAAGCGATCTAGCATTTGCCAGGGGGGGGTTTCGGGGGTTAACTCATCACTGGCACTAACAGTGCTACCGTGAATTAACAAACAATCTAATTCAAAGAAGCCAAAATGACAGTTGCGTAACCATTGTACCGTTTCACGAGATACAGAATCCCAAAGAAGTTTTACGGTTTCCATCCCAAAGCGATCGATTAATTCTGTGGGTTCTGCGGTTGAACCCACAGCGTGTAAAGCAAAGCATTGTTCCTCCCACCAACCGATACATACTTGGGGTTGTAATTCTCCAGGTAAAGGGTTTTGAATTCGTTGAATTACTTTTTCGCTATTGGGGTTGGCTGCTATGATGTCCCCTAAAATGTACAATGCTTCTACTGGGATGCGTTGGCGTTTGATATCTGCCAATACTGCTTCGTAAGCTGCGATATTTCCTTCAATTCCACTTAAAATTGCCCACATTGATCTGCTTATTTTTAAGAATGATAATCATTATATCACTGTGAAATAAAAGGCAACCACCAAAAGAGCCATCACACGGATGTTTTAGGGAAAATTGGGGTTTAATTTTCAATTGGAGCGGAGCGACTTGACTGTTTCTTCCTGGAATATCCTAATCAAAATTTTGTACATTTGCAGTTTGAGCAGTGGTACAATAAAAGGTACAACATATAAACTAAATCATGGATATTCACACTGCTAGTCAGGCTAGAGCCAATTTGTTTAAGTTATTAGAACAAGTTAATCAAGAGAGCAAACCTTGTATTATCACTTCTCGTAAGGGTGATGGGGTATTAATTTCTAAAGATGATTGGGAAAACATCCAGGAGACATTGTATTTACAGTCTATTCCAGGAATGCAGCAATCGATTGTAGAAGGGATGGCAACTCCCTTGTCTGAATGTATTTCTGAAGATGAATTAAAGTGGTAGATGGTCAATGGCAGTTGAAGTTTACTAAGCAAGCACAAAAAGATGCTAAAAAACTTGCTGCGGCTGGATTGAAACCTAAAGCAAAGCAATTATTAGAAATTATCAGACAAAATCCTTTTACCTCAACTCCCAGTTACGAAAAACTCCAGGGAAATTTAAAAGGCTCTTATTATCGTCGTATTAACGTACAACATCGCCTAGTCTATGAGGTCATAGAGTCGCAAAATACAATAAAAATTATCCGAATGTGGTCGCATTATGGAGAGTAAAGAGCAACTGTTTGTTAGTTGATGCTCGTTTCCTCCCCGACGTTTTCAGACGACGGGGTTTCCACTCGCATATTTTACGATGAAGGTTTTGTTGCTGGTTTAAGGGAGTTTCCTTGTAAAATATTTTGATGATCGCTTTCCTTAATTTGAGACAATAATAATCAAGATGACTAGGTTGCACAGTAAAATAATACTAACAGCTAAATTTTAAAGTCTTAGGAACTATGTTAAAATATAACATTGATACAGAATATGATTCCTGGCTATTGGAGCAAGCACAATTATTGCGCGATCGCAATTTTCAACATTTAGATATCGATAATTTAGTTGAGGAGATAGAAGCATTGGTAAGAGGTGAAAAGTCATCGGTGGAGCAATTTGCCTACCTAATTATGCTTCATCTGTTACTAATTGAATACTGGTATGAACAATCGGAGTGGAATCGCAATCATTGGGAAGCAGAAATAACCGGATTCAGACTACAGCTTAACAATAAATTAACGACTAATTTACGCAAGCATCTCGCTCAACGTTTAGATTTTCTCTATAGTAAAGCATATCAAGCTGCCGTCAAAAAAACCAAAAGTAGTATCAATGGCGATCGCTTTCCTCAAGAACGAAAATACAGCTTGGAAGATATTATCAACGATAGATAAAACAGAACGGTCGCCTTTTTAACTATTGCGCTACAGTAGGAGTCCCGAAAATCTAGAGATAGTCTGATTACTATAGTGCTAGGGTTTTGTTTCCAAAAGGGAACGATCGCTCTTTTAACTATTGCGCAACAGTAAGACTCCTAAAAATTGAGCGATCACCTTTTTAACTATTGCGCTACAGTAGGAGTCCCGAAAATCTAGAGATAGTCTGATTACTATAGTGCTAGAGTTTTGTTTCCAAAAGGGAATGATCGTCTTTCTAGCTGTTGCGCAACAGTAAGACTCCTCAAAATAGAGTGATCGCCTTTTTTACTGTTGCGCTACAGTAGGAGTCCTGAAAATTAAGCGATCGCCAGATACAAAAACAAAACTATTTACCTCTCGCAAACATGAGTCGGATCATCAGCTTTTTCGGCAAATTCTAAACCTCTAGCCAAACGCCAAGCAAAAATCGGGGGTAAACCAGCATCTAAAATAGCTTTGCAGGTTATTTTATAGTCATACTCTACCTCTCGTAAGTCTACCCCTTGTGTCTCCGTATCATAAATCACATAGGTAGCATTAGGACGACCATGACGGGGTTCGCCTACGGAACCGACATTGATAATACGTTTCAGGGGAGTATTAAAACTCACAGTAGGTTGTTCCTTTTTATTAGGTTGATGAACGCTTACCTGTAATTGTCCAGCATCTAGGGTGCGAACATAAGGAACATGAGTATGTCCACAAAATAATATCTCTGCATCACTGGAAAGCACTCTTTCTAAAGCAGTAAAAGCATCCATTTCCGGTAATAAATATTCGTGGTTGCTATGAGGACTACCATGTGCGAAACAGAGATTACCTTCCTTATAAGTATGGGGAAGTTGGGCTAAATATTCCACAACTTCTGGATGCACGTGCTTATTTGTCCATTCGTGGGCGATTACACCTCTTTTTTCTGCTAACAGAGAAGGATAACTACATTCACAGGAGTTGAGTCCTTCCACAATATCTTCATCCCAACAACCCTGTACAGTGGGAATATCTAAAGAACGAATTTGTGCGGTTACTGCATTGGGAAAAGGACCATAACCCACTAGATCCCCAAGACAATAAATCTTTTCCGCTTTTTGTTGGTCAATATCCAGTAAAACTGCATCTAAAGCTTCATAGTTACCATGAATATCGGATATTACTGCTATTTTCATACTACCTCTACCTCTAATTCAGTTCCTAAAGATTCTTTGACTTGTTGTTGATAATAATTAATAGCGTCTTCGGGAACGCAGCAATCTTGGACAGTCTGAACAATTTCAGCTTTATCTAAATTACTACCGACTATTTCAAAACCACTAAAACGATCTGGCCTACCATTTAACCAACGGGGTAAATTTAAGGGTTTGAATTCTAATTCCGATTTTCCTGATGTAAAGTCCCCATAATAAATTTGTCCATCTGCTAAATCAAAAATTCCCTTGGCCCGAAAAACCTCACCATAAGCACCTTGGGTAAGTTCCAGCCAAAAAGTAGCTAAACTATCAAAATCTAAGATTTCTCCAGTCAAAACTCCTCGATGAATCTGTAAAGCTGTAGTTGGGTTAGTGATGTTAGTTCCTGGAATAATTTCATCTGCCCAACTCTTTAATTCTCTACTGTCTGCATCATCTGGAATGATAGCCACTCGATGAGAATTAACAGTTTGTAGTAAAGATTCAATTCCTGCTAAATCTAAATACCAGGGAATTTCAACATAAGTGATGGTTTCAGTTAATGCTGCTTCTTCTCCTGTCTGATAAAGCTTCAATTGAGGATATTCACTTTGGAGATAAATTGCATCAATTGGTATGGAATCGGTTTGGGGGCTGAAATAGCCTACAGGTTTATTAGTTTGGGCTATTTGTTGATGAATCCAGTGGGTTTTGCCCGCACCTGGGGGACTAGCAACAGCAATAATCATAACGAGAATTTTTGATAACGGTTATCATTATATCTAAAAATCAGAATAGTATTGTTTCGAGAATTGCAACCAAAGGGATCTCCCATTACCTTCTGTTGCTAAATCCAGTTTAATATATCTACAATTATATGTACATACAGAAACGACTCAACTATGGATACTGTTACCTATACAGAATTTAGGCAAAAGCTGGCTGTATATCTCGACAAAATTGAAGTAGAGCGCACTCCGTTAATCGTTACTAGGCAAAATGCACCCTCGGTAGTAGTAATGAGCTTAGATGATTTTAAAGCTTACGAAGCGACTTTTCATCTATTATCTAGTAAAAATAATGCAGACAGGTTAAATGATGCGATCAATGAACTTCGTTCTGGAGGTGGAACAGAACGGGAATTAATAGAGGAATGAAGCTAACATTTGCAGAAAAAGCTTGGGAGGATTATTTGTACTGGCAACAGACAGATAAGAAAATTCTCAAACGCATCAATACTTTCAAGTATTACTGTTACTTTCTAACATGAATGAGAGTTACATATGCAAAACACACAAATAGAAAAATTACTTCTTCCTCCATCAGTTTCAACTGCACAAGAAGAGCTAGAAATTCAGGGAAAGTCAAGCATTGTTATAGTCGGTGCAAATGGTTCAGGAAAAACTCGTCTGGGTTCTTGGCTTGAATTTAAGTCACAACAAAGCCGTTTTGTTCATAGAATAGCAGCGCAGAAATCCCTTTTAATTCCAGATTACTGTCAGACATCATCTCTAAATGCAGCTAAGAATTCCCTATTTTATGGTTATCATAACGAAAATTTAAACGAGAGTAATTTGAAAGCAAATAAACAGATTCGTAGATGGAATCAAAAACCTAATACTTTTCTTCTCAACGATTATGACAAACTTTTGGTTTATTTATTTACAGAAGAATTTGATAAAAGTGTAAAGTATCGTCAACAAGCTTCTGTTAATCAACAACCAGAGACTCCACCAGAAACATCCTTAGATATTATCAAACGTATTTGGGAATTTATTCTACCTCATCGTGAACTTATCATACGGGCAGGAAAAATAGAAGTTTGTTCTGGAAACGAAGAAAGCTCTTATCATGCTGCTGAAATGAGTGATGGTGAACGAGTCATTATATACCTTATTGGTCAATGTTTAGCAGTAAAAGAAAATAGTATTATAATTATTGATGAACCTGAATTGCATTTACATAAAGCTTTACAGAGTCGTTTATGGGATGCAATTGAAACCGAAAGGTCTGATTGCTTATTTGTGTACTTAACCCATGATTTAGATTTTGCTGTAACTCGTGTGAACTCTAGGAAGATTTGGTTAAAAAGTTACGAGAATGATAAATGGGATTGGCATTTGATATCCGAGGATTTGGATATTAGAGAACAACTACTTTTAGAAATTATTGGTAGTAGACAACCTATTTTATTTGTTGAAGGAGATAAAACCAGTCTGGATTTTTTTCTATTTTCACATTTATTCAAAAACTATACTATTATTCCTAATGGTGGAAGTCATGATGTTATTCATGCAACTTGTTCTTTCTCTCAGCTAAAAACCCTTCATAGTTTAGACTGTAAAGGAATCATTGATAGTGATTTTAGGACTGATGAGCAAATTGAAAACTTAAAATCTAAAGGAGTATTTTGTCTTGATTTTTCAGAAATTGAAAATCTACTTTTATCAGAAAATATTCTAAAGCTAGTAGCTGAATCTTTATGTCGTGAAGATGTAGATGAAATAATCGATAAAACTAAACATTTAGTCTTTACGCAAATGGAAGATGAAAAAGAACGTCTAATTTCTTCTATTGTAGCTACTCAGATAGAAAACAATTTTAAAACTTTCGATGCTAAAGCAATTGGTCAATCCAAATTACAGGAATCGTTAAACCAAGTATGTACTAGAATTGATTTGTCACAGATATATCAAGAAACTCAAGAACTAATAAATAGGATATTAGAAACTAAAGATTATTCTATGGCTTTACGTATTTACGATAATAAAGGATTGCTTCCTCAAGTTACTTCTTTTTTTGGATTTAAACATACGAAGAAAAGTCCACAACTAATTAATCACATAAAACGATTACTTGCCTCTAGAGATAATCAAAGACTTGTAGAGACATTATTAGAGTTACTACCTGAGTTCCCTGAATTTTAACGTTGATTACAGCATAAACAATGTTAAAGCACTGTTATATAGACGTTATAATAGACATAACTTCGGAATCGCCTAAAATAAAGAGCAGTAATTCATGGGCGATCGCTATAATAGGTTGAAGTTAGATAAGTTTAGGAAATCAGCAATTTGCCTAAGAAAATTCGTGAGTTAAAAGCAATGTTGTTGAAAGCAGGATTTGAGCTAGTGCCAAAACGAGGTAAAGGCAGTCATGCCATATATCAATATCCAGGGACTACAATAAGAGTAAACTTACCTGGAAAAGATGGATCTGATGCTAAAGCATACTCACCAAAAGCAGGTCAAACAAGCAATTGAAAGAGCCAAAAATGAATCATAAGTATCAAATTACAATCGTTTGGAGTCAAGAAGACGAGTGTTATTTAGCTTATCTCCCCGATTTCGCTGATGAAATTATGCAGCCTGTAACTCATGGAGATACTTATGAATCGGCTTTGCAAAATGGTTTGGAAGTAATGGAAGAATTAATTTTACAGTTTCGAGCAGAAAATAAATCATTACCAGTGGTTAAGCTGGTTTCAACTTAATTTGATCGAATAGCGATCGCTTTGCACTCTCCTCATACCTTTATGTACTGATGCCAGAATTATTAAATCCTTGCTCGATCAATTGTCATTCACTGACTACTGCAACATTAAAGCGACTTGTTTGGCAAAATAAGTCAAAATTAAATCTGCCCCTGCCCGTTTCATACTGGTAAGGGTTTCCAAAACGATTTTCTTTTCATCAATCCAACCTTTTTGTGCAGCAGCTTTAAACATTGCATATTCACCACTGACGTTATAAGCAGCAACAGGTAAGTTGGTATATTCCTTGATGCGACAAATAATATCTAGATAAGCTAAAGCTGGTTTAACCATTACGATATCCGCACCTTCAGCAATATCCAAAGCTACTTCTTTAATGGCTTCTCGACTATTAGCAGGGTTCATTTGATAGGTTTGTTTGTCGCCAAATTGAGGGGCCGATTCTAAAGCATCGCGGAAAGGTCCATAATAGGCTGAAGCGTATTTAGCCGAATAAGCCAGGATTCCTACATCAAAATAACCAGCAGCATCTAAACCTCGACGAATTGCCCCTATTCTCCCATCCATCATATCGGAAGGGGCTACGAT
>JASJEA010000211.1 GCA_030064935.1 Crocosphaera sp.
ATACGGTACCCATTTTTAAGTTTATCACGCCATCCTTGTTCTTCTGAGCCAAAAGCTGAGGCGAGTTTCCAGCATTCTTTGACTTTATTACTTAAATCTTTTCGGTTTAATTCTGAAGCATTGAATGTATATTTATAGCGTTCAAATAACTGAAAAGATTTTAATGTTTGGGCTGTTTTCGTTTCTTCTAGGGGTCTTCTTATCTTTTCTTTTGTTTCTGCTAAGGTCTTTTTAAGTTGTTTATAAGTTGGTTTAATTTGGCCTTTTATTTGTTTTTTAACGGGTTTAACTCCAGGTAGTTTCGAGAGACTAAAACCAGTTTGACAAGACTGCCAATAAGACCATAGTTGACTATACCATTGGGCTAATTCTTCTTGACTTTCTTGGTGAGATGCCTTGGAACCATTATAGATATCTTCTAGAACTGGATCATTCACTTCTAGACTTGAACTAGACAACTTATTAAGCAAATGTTGTCGATAATCTTCGTAATTATCTAAGACATTGTGAATATCAGGAAGACAGGCATAAATATCATCAATATCAATCTTAATAAAGGGAACTTCTGTAAAGCTTTCTTCTAGAAAACGACACACTCCTGCACCATTTCCTACGGCAGTAGGACAACCGGAAAATAAAGATTCTAGGGCAACTAAATTTAGTGTATCGTATCTAGATGGGAGAAAAGTTAGGGATTTACTGGCAAATAATTCTGTCAACTCTTCCCGTTTCATAGGGGGACGTATCACTAAATTACTCTGACGATTCTGCATCATTTCTCGCAGATAAATTTCAGAGGATTTGATATTATTATAATTGTAACTATGAGGCCCAATAATCTGTGCTTGGCTGTAGCTATTTTCGGGCAACCACCAAACTAAATCAATAAAAGTATCAGGACCTTTTCTCTTTTCAGTTCTACCAATAAAGTTAAGGGTTGGAGGCTTCACAGAAGGTAGGCACTGAGTAGGTCTAGGGAGGTCGAAAAAGTGAAGCGGATTATAATAATAACTATCAAACTCTTTAATATCTTCTCGCCACTCATCGAGATAACTTTTACTAATTCCGTAGCGAATATCTACCACTTTATACTGCATTTTTTCCTGCAAATCAAGGGGGATATTCGCCTGTCCCCAATCAAACCAATCTAAGCTAAGGGTTTTCGATATTTTACCGTGCATTGATAGTGCAAGTCGGTTAAATTTTACTTGATACTGTTGTAATGCTGGCTTTAAAAACAGTCCCCACTGATCATAGTCTGGAACATCAACTAGATCAAATTCTTGATTAGCAGCAGATGCAGCAATGTTACTAGCCATAACAAAAGCACGTTCTACCCATTTAGGGGGTGTAACTTCAAAAAAGTTTTTAAAGTTACTAAGTAAAAATTGCTCTTTATAGGGAATAGCTGTAGCATTTGCCGGTCTCGATGTGTTTAAAGGCTCTTTTTCGGCAATGTAATAAAAATCAATTTGAGGATTTTTTTTAATAATACTGCGATAAAAGGTTTGACCACCGCCAACCTTACTAAATAAATCGAAATCAGCAATCAGGACTTTCATAAGATACTAATTAATAACTTTTTTTATCGTTTGGCCTTGGTTGACAGAATCAATTAATTCTTGGGTTAAGGCTAATGATGGCATCCGTAAAATATTAAGGACAAGTTGAGAATTTGTCAACTTGTGGCCGGTTAGCAAGTTTAATAATTAACCTCAAATTAGTTGACAAGAACTAATGGAAATTAATTCTAGATGCTTTTGCTGACGTTAGTAGGGTTAGAGAAGTTCCGTATTGAATCCCCCTAATTAGACTTTGCCTTTCCCGTAGTCATGCTGATAAGAAAATATTACCCGATGGTAGGGTGGGTTGGGAGCGGGGTTAATTTTGATGAAAACATCCTAAGTTTTTATCTGTGCCGTAACCCACAATTATGAATATGTAGTCTGTTATACTTTTTACTCAGAATGTAGAATGTATTATAGGGAAACATATAGACCTTAAATTAGAGGCTTGAAACCAATATTTTTGGGTTAAAGCCAATTTTGAATTAAGACAAAAGAAGACCAATATTTTCCTGAAGCCAATTTTTAAAGTTTCTTATCGCCTCACTTCTACCTAGTTTTTGACTTTGTTCAATAGTTTGATTAATTAATTCAATAATAGGAATATTGGGAAAGTTTGGACTGCTTAAAAACTCAAGATATTCTCCTTCTTGCAATAAATTAATCTGTAAACCATTTTGAGTATAACGCCAAAGTTCCCGAACTCCTAAAAGTCGATAGTTATCTAAACGAGTACGGGAAGTAATATCAATGTCTATCACTAAATCGGGTGGAGGCTCAATGTCTAAATTCAGTCTATTTTTACCAATAATGGCTTGATAGTTTTCAATATAAAAACAAGCATCAGGTTCAACTGCTTGATTCATACGTTCATTTTTAAATGTCGTTGATCCTAGCGATTCAAAATTAATGTTGACTGCGTCTAGGAGAAGTTTAACCATATCACTAATTATTTCTTTATCCTTTTCATGTTCGGGTAAAGGTACCATAATTTCTAATACCCCGTTACTGTAGGATAATCGGGAACAACGACTTTCTCCTAATTCTGATAGTATTGTTTCAAATTGTTTCCAGTCAAGCTCTTTTAAAAGTAGTTGTTGACCAGGATGTAAGATGATTTGTTCTAAGGTTAATTGCATGGCTTTAACTGAAAGTTTCAAATTCTTAGTTTAATGATAGCGTTTCTAATTTCTGTATATTTTTTTAATCTAAATATTGCCTTTATCACTAAAACAATGAAGTAAAAACAAGAGTCTATGGTGGTCAAATGCTTAATATTGGTTAGTATAGTGGATTGATTAATATAGTGAGTTGATTAATATAGTGAATTGGTTAGTATAGTGGATTGATTAATATAGTGAGTTGATTAATATAGTGAATTGGTTAGTATAGTGAGTTGATTAATATAGTGAATTGGTTAGTATAGTGGATTGGTTAGTATAGTGGATTGATTAATATAGTGAGCAGGTTAGTATAGTGAGTTGATTAATATAGTGAGTTGATTAATTATAGTGAATTGGTTAGTATAGTGGATTGATTAATTATAGTGAATTGGTTAGTATAGTGGATTGATTAATATAGTGAATTGGTTAGTATAGTGAGTTGATTAATATAGTGAGCAGGTTAGTATAGTGAGTTGATTAATTATAGTGAGCAGGATGCTCACACTACTCTGTCTCAAACTTATTTGAAACGACTATATCACAAAAAAACTCTTCTATTATTGCGATCGCCTCTCTGACAAACTTTTCCCCATCATCTCAACAAACGCAAACCATTCAAAGTTACCAATAAGGTTGAACCCTCATGGCCGATGACTCCCAAGGGCAAATTAATACTACCTAATAAATTAGCGATTAATAGTAAAAAGATAAAGAACAGAGCAAAGGTAATATTTTGTTTAATAATACTATTGGCACGACGACCTAATTCCATAGCTTGAGATAATTTAACTAAATTGTCCGACATTAAAACAATATCGGCACTTTCTAGGGCAACATCTGTGCCACTGGTTCCCATAGCTATTCCCACTGTCGCTGCTGCTAAAGCGGGAGCATCATTGATCCCATCTCCCACCATAGCTACTGTTTGATATTGTTGCTCTAGTTGACCAATAACAGCTAGTTTATCTTCGGGCAATAATTGGGCATGAACTCGATCTAAATCTAGCATTTCCCCCACACTTTGGGCTGTACGTTGATTATCTCCTGTCACCATCGCCGTTGCTTGGATGCCCAATTTTTTCAAGTTAGCGATCGCCTGATGAGCTTCTGGTTTAATGGTATCGGCCACAGCAATAATACCCATTACCTCTTTATCTACACTAACCCAAACAACGGTTTTACCTTCATTTTCTAACCTATCACTGGCTTTATTCAATACTTCAGACTCAACTTTAGTTATGGGTTTGCCCACTGTAACTCGTTTTCCGTCTATCTCTCCTACAATACCTTGACCGGTTTTGGCTTGTATATTTACAGCAGTTTCCCAGGATAGATTAGTGGTTTTTGTGGCTTCTACAATAGCGTCACCAATAGGGTGTTCTGAACCTGACTCAACGGCTGCAGCTAATCTTAAGACACTCTCCTTTGAGAGTTGCCCGACAGGAATAATATCCACCACTTCCAAATGTCCCAGGGTTAAGGTTCCCGTTTTATCAAAGGCGATCGCTTTTACTCTTCCCATTTTCTCTAACTGCGCCCCATTTTTAAACAAAATACCCTGTTTCGCACCTTTAGCAATCCCTGATAACAAGGTTGGCATAATTGAGGCCATCAAAGCACAAGGAGAAGCCACCACTAAAAAAATCAGCATCCGATAAATGGTAGTTTCCCAGTCCCAACCCAAGATAAAAGGGGGTAAAATGGTTAAAAGTATGGCTAAACAGACAATAACTTTAGAATATCCTCTCTCAAAACGTTCTACAAATTCCTGAGAAGGAGGGGCTTGAGTTTGGGCCTGTTCAACTAAACGAATGACTCTTTGAATAAGGCTACTTTCTGGCGGTTGATCTACCCTTAGTTTTAAGACACCATTCCCATTAAGTGTTCCTGCAAAAACTTCATCACCCATCATTTTATCCACAGGAACCGATTCTCCTGTAATGGAAGCTTGATCAACGGTGCTTTCTCCTTCGATAATAATGCCATCAGTGGGGATCATTTCTCCAGGTTTAACTAATACCTTATCTGCTACTTTTAACTGGGAGATGGCAATATTTTTTTCCCCATCTTTATCTATTACTCTAGCTGTGTCCGGCGTTACTGCCATTAAAGATTGAATATTGCGTTCCGTGCGTTCCATAGCAAAGCTTTCTAAGGCACCACTGATGGCAAAAATAAGAATTAAGATCCCTCCATCAACAATTAAATGATATTCCTGTCGCCATAACCCTAAACCCGCAGCCCCTAAAGCAGCGACAATCATCAACAAATCTACATCTAACTCTTTTTCTTGCCAAAGGGTGGTTATTCCGTCTTTGGTGCTTTCATAACCTCCAATGACATAAGCTGCTGTCAATATAAATATTCCTACAGCAACCCAATTAAAATGAAAAGAGATGACACCAAGTATTACTAAAATAGCACAGGTTACAGTGGCATAAGCTTGGGCATATTTGGGGGAAATTCTAATTAAAGGAAGTTGAGTCATGGCAGTAGATGGTAGAAAAACAGAGCGGAAAAAATAAATTATTGTAGCGTTTGATTAAATTCTCTCAAGGCAACCGATGAACCAACTTGCCAATCGATTTTTTCTGGAGTTATTGTCGGTAACATTTTTCTCAGATTTAATGTTCAATAATAATTAACAATTTAAGTCACCCATTCATAAAATTCAATGGTTTCTGGGGGACAATCACAGCAACTTTTACATTTTTTGCCTGACATGAGACGAATTCTTTTTTTACGAATTAATTTGTTTAGTAAAGGGCGTAACGCATCAGCTTCTATGCGAAAATGAAGGGCTAATTCAGATAAAGATGCTTTTTTATATGTCTTTAAGTAAGTTTGAATGTCGGTTAAAATCATGGCTTTAAAACTTTTCTTCAGAAAATACTGTGATTTTCAGCAATTAATTAAGCGTTATTTGAGAATATTTTTTAACTAATCCCTTTTATAATTATATATATATTGGTTGATAATAGCTTAAACTCTTGGATTAAAAAAATATTAAAAATTCTTATATAAGTCCAATTTTTCAATGAGAAAGTTACGTTATTCAATTTCATGTTCTAAAATCAATTTAATAGTCTTATAAAGTGGTTTAATTTTTGTTGTTATGATATCCCAAACAATTTTAGGGTTAACCGTAAAGTAAGCATGAGCAATAATATCTCTTAAACCGGCAATTTTTCGCCAATCAGTCTCAGGATACTTTTGTCTAATTTTATCAGGAATTTGTTTAGTTGCTTCGCCAATAATTTGTAAATTATGGACGACTGCATCAAAAGTTTTATTATCTTCTAGCAAATCATCATAGTTTATATCCTTCGTATAATTTTGAATTTTTTGAATACTATTTAAAATATCAGTAAGATAAAGTTTAAGATCACGAGACATAAACTGTTTCCTCTAAAATACGTTCTCGAATCTGGGGTTTTATATCTTCTTTGATCACTAAATCAATTTTGCGCTTAAATAAATCCTCAAGTAAAAATTTTAAGTCCATATAATTATCAAAAGTTACATCTCCTTGAAATTCTACCAATAAATCTAAATCACTATTCTCTGTTGCTTCTCCTCTCACAAAAGAACCAAATACTCCTAAAGTTTTGACTTCATATTTTGATTTTAAATTTTCTAGATTAATTTTTAAAGTATTATAAATTTGCTGAAAATCAGATTTGTTGGTTGTCATTTTTGTTGTCGATAGATATTCTTAAAGGTGTTTAAAGTTTACTTTAATTTTTTTAGTAACAAACTTGAAAATAGCTAAAAAAATGGTGGGTTACGACGGATTTTTAGTTCTTTGTTTATTGTCTCAAAATTATTGCCGTCTAACCCACCCTACTTGACTAAAATGAGGCAATAGGAATGTGAGCATCTTGCTCACTAGCTAGAAAAATAGCAAGCTAGAAAAATAGCAAGCAGGATGCTTGCACTCCATGAAACCTAACCCACCCTACGGTTATTTAAGAGCGACTACTCATTTCAACTTCTGAATTTTCAGTTACCATTTCTGGTTGTATTAAAGGTTGTTGGGCTTTGCTACCAATAGGTTTGGCTGATTTCATCATAGTTAAAGTTGCTGCTACCACCACAACTGAACCAATGATCCAACTAATAGAAAAGATAGGATGTTCTGCTAAAGTCAAGGCTTGATAGAACACAGTGGCTACAATATAAGCTAACCCTGTAGTCCATAAAGCTACAAATAATGTCCAACCTGCATTGGTTTCCCTATAAACCGCAGCAGTAGCTGAAACACAGGGGAAATAAAGTAAGACAAACAGTAAATAAGCAAACGCTCCCACTTTACCGTTAAACCGCTTCACCATTGCCCCAAACGTACCTAACTGCACTTCTTGTTCCTCGGATGCCGTTTCAACATTGCTAGTGTCCCCAACATTTAAACCCAGAGGATCGAGCAATTGATTAGGTAAATCTGCTAAATTAGCAGGAACACTGGCAAAGGCTTCACCAATACCTCCCCAGAAGCTAAACCCTTCTTCTTCCACTGCTTCGGGGTTATCTTCTTTAGCTAATTGTCCATAAATGGAGTCCAAGGTTCCCACCATCGCTTCTTTTGCAAAAACCCCTGTAAAAATGCCCACCGTTGCAGGCCAGTTGTCTTGTTCAATTCCCATAGGTGCAAAAACAGGAGTCACCGCACGACTGGTACTACTCAAAACCGATCGCTCACTGTCTTGGTTACCAAAAGAACCATCCATGCCAATAGAGTTTAACATTCCTAAAATCATTACCATCAAAACAATGACTCGGCCAGCTTTCCATAAAAAGGCTTTTAAACGTTCCCAAGTACGAATTAAAACCCCTTTAACACGAGGTAGGTGATAAGGGGGTAATTCCATGACAAAATGACTCACTTCCCCTTTCAAGATGGTATTTTTCATCACCATCCCTGTGAAAATGGCTGCTACAATGCCCAATAAATAGAGTCCAAAGACAATATTTTGTCCCCCAATAGGGAAAAAGGCCGCAGCAAACAAGGCATAGACAGGAAGTCTGGCACCACAAGACATAAACGGGTTCATCATAATGGTCATCAGACGATCCCTGGAACTTTCTAACGTCCGTGTGGCCATGATTGCTGGCACATTACAGCCAAATCCTACTAACATCGGAACAAAAGATTTTCCAGGTAAGCCCACAAACCGCATTAAACGGTCCATAACAAAGGCGGCTCTGGCCATGTACCCAGAATCTTCTAAGATGGAGAGGAAAAGGAACATAAAGCCGATTACAGGAATAAAGGTGGCTACAGTTTGAATCCCGCCACCGGCACCATCTGCTAATAAGGCAATTAACCATCCTGGGGTTCCTATTCCTTGTAATAAATTAGCGAAACCATCGACAAAAATAGTGCCGGCTGCAATGTCAAAGAAGTCAATAAAGGCAGCACTGACATTGATAGTAAAGAGGAACATGGTATACATCACCGCCAGGAAAATAGGAATACCTAACCAACGGTTAAGGACAATCTGATCCAAGCGATCGGAAGCGGTATTACTTACTTCTCCCCTACGTTCCGTGGCCCCTTGGGTGACTTGACGAATGAACCCATAACGACTGTCGGCAATAATAATATCAATATCTTCCCCCAATACTTGATGAATTTGACGGCGATGTTTGACCACTATATTTAATAGTTCATTGCCTTGTAATTCTGGAACGATTCGATCTTCATATTGCAGAAGATTTAAAGCAGTCCAACGGGGTTCAACAATACGGTTGGTGGTATTTTCGGTAATATAAGGAACTAATTCCCCTAGGGCATCTTCAATCACCGCAGGATAAGCAACATAACTGGGGGTCTGATTGATATTTTTAACCATGGCCCCAATAATATGTAAGAGGTCTTCTACTCCGTCTTCTTTGGCTGCGTTCATGGGGATGACATGACATCCCAACCGTTTTCGCAGGAGTTCGGCGTTGATAGAAATGCCTCTATCTTTGGCTACGTCCATCATATTGAGGGCGATAACCATCGGTAGCCTCATTTCCATAAGTTGGGTGGTTAAATAGAGGTTACGCTCTAAGTTGGAACCATCGACAATATTGATAACCAGGTCCGCTTCTCCTGAAAGCAGGTAATCTCTAGCTACCAGTTCATCCATTCCGGTGGTTCCGTCTTCTACATCCAAAGAATAAACCCCTGGCAAGTCAACCAGGGTCATTTCTTGGTCTTCGTAGCGAAACTGGCCTTCTTTCCTGTCTACGGTGACTCCTGGCCAGTTCCCTGTGCGTTGGTTTGCTCCAGTTAGGGCGTTAAAAAGTGTGGTTTTTCCACAATTGGGATTACCAATGAGGGCGATAATAGGTTTTAGCATCCTTGTTAATGATTAAATCTGAAAACTTGGGTTTTTCGACGCATTTAGAGTTTTTCCACTACTAAGGCATCGGCTTCTTCTTTACGAAGACTGAGATGAAAGTCTCTAACGAGAATTTCTACGGGATCGCCGAGGGGTGCAATCCGAATGATGGTAAACTCAACACCAGGGGTCATGCCCATAGATAGGAGTTTTTTCTTGTAACCCCGCAGCACTTGGTTATAAGCCACCACTCGGCCCTTAGTGCCTTCTGGCATTTCTCGTAACAATGTCTGGGTTTGAGTGTTCATGTTGTCTCCTTTTTTAAGTTGTTCATTACTGACTAAAATTTTCTGCGCCATCCCTGCACCCACTCCGATGCGATTATCTTGAATCGCTACAAGCACCGAGCCACTGGGTTGTGCGCTAATTACTTGAACTTGGTTTCCAGGGGTTAATCCCATCCCCAACAGTCGACTCATGCCCCCATGTCCCACAAAACCAACGATCCAGACTGATTGTCCCACATGGGTTTGGGAAAGAGGGTAAGAATCACTATTTTTAAAGGTTTCTGCTAGTTTCTGGTTATCTTCTTGACTTTCTCTAGAGTCGTTAAAAAAGTCAAAACCCCAACCCCTCCGCCGACGACGGGGAGGATCACTATTGTCATTAACTTTCCAGTCCATATAGATCTCCTTTGCAATAAGATTTTAGAAACATTATTGTTTTTTAACCTTGCCTTAATTTATCTTTTTGATAAAAAAGGCAATTTACCGCAATAAATCGCAAATTTTCGAGTTAGTTAATTAAAGGTTATTAACAGCAGTTGAGAAAACCTACTAATTACTCTAATTTAATTCTAGAACGATTGCTGGAGACGGAGCTTAAGCATTGAATTAAGAAAACATTAAGAACTGAGTCGTATTGATTGAGGACAGAGAAGGGGTCTATCTCATTAAGATTTCTGAATTTTCTTGCTATAAATTAGCATTAATTGTTTTAAAAAATCCTAAAAAAAACTTTAAGGTAACCTGATCTCGGTGTTCTCCCAAATCCGCTTTAGAAAGTAAATAATCATATTAACAAAGCATTTATATCAAGTTAAGCAGAGTAAAAAAAATATAAATGTACAATAATAAGTATATATAGCTTTATAAGCTTTTATTTTCATGTAATAACAATTTTATAAGGTAAATTGGTCTATGTTGAGGGTTAAAGAACCAATCAAAGATCAGTAAAACCCAGAACAAGGTGTTGACACTTATTAACAATTATTTTAAATTAGATCCCAGGAATTTACTGCAAAATATTATCAATAATGCAGGGAGAAAAACATGAGTAAGATCGGTCTATTTTACGGGACAGAAACGGGAAAAACTGAAACTGCCGCAGAGATGATTCAATCTGAACTAGGTGGTGATGACGTGGCAGAATTAATGGATATTTCTAATTGCGAGGCCGCAGACTTGGAAAAGTATGATTGTCTGATCATCGGTTGTCCTACCTGGAACATGGGAGAGTTACAAAGTGACTGGGAAGGTATTTATGATGATTTAGATGACATTGATTTTAGTGGCAAAAAAGTCGCTTATTTTGGCACAGGAGATCAAGTCGGTTATGGGGATAACTTTCAGGATGCGATGGGTATGCTGGAAGAAAAAATTAGTGAGCAAGGAGGAAAAACCATTGGTCATTGGCCCGTTGATGGTTACGACTATAACGAGTCTAAAGCAGTGAAAAACGGTAAGTTTGTCGGGTTAGCACTGGATGAAGATAATGAGTCAGACTTAACAGAAGATCGTATTAAAACCTGGGTTTCTCAAATAAAAATAGAATTTGCTCTGTAATTGCTTAATATTAAGTAATTTACCTTTTTTTTAATCCAATCCTCTTGCTTTAAGATTCCCCTGTTACCAGGGGAATTTTTTTAGTGATATCTTTGATGAAATTGATTGAGTAAGCTTTGGGTTGAGGGTAAAAATTGATCCAAGTCCGTTATTTTGATCACTTCAACCCTTTTTGGAGCAATTTTCTGCAACATTTCCGTTTCTGTCTGGGAAACACAGCATTTTGCTAAAAAATAGTGAAAATCATCAGCATCAGTAAATCTCGGCAAAATAGGGATTTTTCCGTCAATATACTCAATCATTGCCCGTGTATGATGATAGTTTCTAAGGATTTCTCTAATGACTGGAAATGTTTCTAGTCTCATGATCTTGAACTACCTCAACTGTGAAGAAATTAGATATTTAAGATATTTTTAATATATCTATTAATTTAAGATAATTAAAATTAATTTTCAATAAAGGGCTTACAAATATTCCCTGTTGATTATGGCTGGGGTTCTCAAAGACAAAGGAAAAACGAAGTTTACGAGGTCATGATAACGAATAAAAGCTTAAATTGTCTTGTGAATCTGTAAAGCTATGTTGTAATACTATTGAGAATATTTATTATTAAAGTAATTGTGATTTCATGGCACTCTCTTCCTTTCCCTTCCTCACGAACAGTTCTGAGTCCCACAAATATGATCAAGTTCTTCTTTGGTGTCGTCCAACATCGGCTCCGGAACAGGGCGTGTTTTTGGTCTTGTTTGGTTCTTTTTTGACCGGTGCTGCTTTGGCACAGCAGTGGAATCAATGGACTAATTTGGCTTTGATCTGCGCTTTTTTAACGTTACAGATGGAACATCCTTATGTGGTGCAACTGAAACAAAGGAAAAGCTGGAAACCTCGTTTTTTAATTTGGGCAAGCATATATGGAATGAGTGCGCTCAGTTTAGCCATCTTGCTGGGGTTTCACTCGCCAATCTTGTTACCTATTTACGCTTTAGTGGTAGTAGCCTTGATTGCTGATGGTATTGCTGTGGTTAAGCAAAAGCATAAGTCCATTGCTAACGAAATGATCAGTTTTGCTGCTATTTCCCTGGCAGCACCTTTGGCTTATGGTGCAACCACAGGAAATCTCTCGGTTGAAGCAATGGGGATGTGGATTTTGAACACCTTATTTTTTAGTAGTGCTATTTACACTATCAAGCTACGGAAGAAAAAAACTCAATCATTGAAACCAGGCATCATTTATCATGGTCTATCAGTGCTAGTTTTGGCTGCAATGTACAGTTTAGATTATTTATCATTAATTACCGCTTTATCTTTTGCTGTAGCTTTAATTAAATTTGGTATAGTCCATTTTGTCTTAGACTGGTATCGTCAAGCTAGGTTTCAGGCGATCGCTATTTTTGAAACAAGATTTGCTCTAGTTTATATTGCTATTGCTTCTATTAGTGTTCTTCCTGCACATTTACCTCCGAGATAAACATAAGAATATGTCATATTTGACTATATTTTTCTGATAATTTGTGATACACTG
>JASJEA010000212.1 GCA_030064935.1 Crocosphaera sp.
GACTTGTGAGCATTGTCAAACTAATCATGATCGTGACATAAACGCATCAATAAATATTAGAAATGAAGCCTTACGGATACTGCGAGTGCGTAATTCGGCTTCGCAAGCCGAATTACGCACTCAAGACACTCGTTAGGAACTAGCGAGACTGCCAATGGAAGGAATGTAAGACGGTTAGGTGGCAAGATTTCTTGCCTCTTAGACGCAACTCCCAAAGAAATTGGAAGCCCCAACTATATTGCTTGCAATTAGTTGGGGTAGTTCACCCGTATAAGGTAGAAAAAGAAGGGAAAACTTACATCGAAATGGATAGATTTTTTCCTAGTTCTAGGACTTGTCAATCAGAATGTAGAATGAGGATTACCTCTATCTCAAGTTGGAGACTTGGAACCTTTTTTTTCGGTTATGTCTGTCCAAATCAGGGAGGAAGTATAAAAATAGTGTGCCTTAGAACTGTTTCTGAAAAACAGATTCTAAAAACACACTCAACACACCAAAATCATTGGATGTATTAAAAAATTATTTTATGGAATGGATATTCTATGACTTGCGACGACGGGTTACTAAACCAGCACCACCCACAGCCAATAAACCTAAGATGCTAGCAGGTTCAGGAACTGATTCTTCCACTTCTTCCTGTTTGGCAAAATATTCAATGGTAAACTCAATATCAGCAAGGGTAATCTGCTCGGTGGTTACGTTACCTCCAACAGCGTCAATACTAGAACTTGCGTTGCCAACCAAGTCGACTAGAAAGTTTCCACTACCAATAAAACCATCAAACCCAGCTTCACCTTTCTCAATGGTGATCATATCCTCATCAAAACCAGATAAGTCTGCTAATGTTAGTGGGGTATTGGTCTGATCAACTATGATCGCACCGGGTAGGCCAAACCCTACGGGATCTGCACCAAAACTGGCGACTGGATTAGGATTTAGGAAAATTCCAGGTGTGTTATCGGGAAAGCAACCAATAGTAGCCCCAGCCGAGCCTCCCACTTCTGATGTAGTAGTTGTTGAAAAAGTCAGGTCAGTGGTGGCATTTGCCGAACAGGAAATGATGACAGTGTGTAGCTCCTGTCCATCAAAGTTCGCAGGATCATATAAGGGAAAGATAAATGGATCAATGTTAGGTGTGGCCCCTGTACTGCCAAATGGGGTCAGGGTTGATTCTAAGTTTTGAGTCTGTGTGAAGACTGAAATGCCCAGGGATTTAGCTTCCTCGGCAATTGATAGAGTAGATAGAGTAACAACTCCCACAGCCAGTAAACGTTGTGTTTTTGTTAAGTTATTGAGTTTCATCGGTTTTTGCTCTAATGTGTTAGAGAACTTTAAGTAATCCAACCGTATGTTAAAGTAAGTTACCAAAAATTGCAAGAGTTTACTGAATGTTAAGATAAAATTGTTATAAATCCTGTAGTATCTATACTGATGACTAAAAATCTGGAGGGAGTTATTATCCAATAACTCCCTCCTTAATATATGTGGTATTAAGTTCAGAAATAATTAACTTCCTTCTTGTTGCAATTTTTGTCCAATTCTGGGTTCCGTTCCGGCGAAAATACGAATAATATTTGCCCGATGACGAAGGGTAACATACAATCCCACAATCACCCCAAATAAGCAATAGGGTAAAGGTTGATGTAATCCAAACATCAGCACATTAACCGCAATCACTCCTGTAATGGAACTTAAAGAGACGATACGAGACAGACTCAACATCCCTAAAAAGCTGCCTAAAGCACCTAAAGCAACAATGGGGTTAAGCACCAATAACACCCCTAAACTAGAAGCAACGGATTTTCCTCCGGTAAAATTGAGGAAAATGGACTTACTGTGACCGAAAACAGCAGCGATCGCCCCTAAAATGACTAACCAAGGCTTCCAGGCTAGGGGAATCATCTCAGAGGCATCTAGCATAAACCAGAATTTAATGAGAATAACTGCTAACATCGCCTTAGCTAAATCTGCCGCTAGAACAAAAATCGCGGCCCCTTTGCCAACGCTACGCAAAATATTGGTCGCACCAGTGGAACCGGAACCGTGTTCACGGATATCGATTCCTTTCAGGGAGCGGGCGGTTAAATAACCGGTGGGGATAGAACCGAGTAAATAGCCGACGAAAATTAGTAATGCGCTAATGAAAAAAGCCATAAGTCATGAGTAGAATTGAAGGTGGTCAAAATTTTTATTGTTTAATAGAGATAATTGCTCGTCTGCTGCTGTAGATCTGGTGCAAACGCTAACCATAACTGAAATTGCAGCAAGGATAGGCTGATCTCTTCTTCTGCTTCATCTATGATGATAAGAGGTAAAAAATCATCCTCTACTAACCGTTCTGCTTTTTGAACTAAAGCTTCTGGGGACTCGAATAAGACGACACCCCTTTCAGGTCCAAAATCACCACGAGAAATACCCAAAGCGTCTTGTAATCCTCGTCGCCATTCTCCTAGTCTTTCTGGCGTATTGGCCAAAATTAGGAAGCGAGTGCGATCGCCGTGCAGTTCATTTAAAATAGAAATAATTGCCGAGGCCACTAAAATGTCTTGTAGGCGACCTCCTACGGAGCGAATCGAGCCTCTTCCTCCTTGAGAAAAGAACCATTTTTGAACTCTTTCAGCGTGAACAGGTTCAAAAGTCCGACGTAACTGCCAAGGCGGTCCATAATAGTCGGGATTTCTCCGATACTGTTCTATTATTTCTTGAATTTTCCGAGTTTGACTGGCAAATTCTTGGGGAGAAAACTGCACGGTTGCTCCACTCACCGAAGGGGCTTCCATTGTTTCTGGAGGTTTTTCCCAACTCTCTTGGGTTGGTAAGTCCAACTGTTCAGCCGCTACAGCGAGGTCTTGTAAACTCCCTACTAAATAATCTTTAAACCCTTGCACCCGAATGGCTAAATCTTGGGATATTCCGGCAAAGGTGGTTTTCATCTCCTCGCGAATCCTATCCCGACGACGTTCTAATTGTTCAACCGAGAGTTCTAGGGTTTGTTTCTTTTGCTGAAGTTCTTTTAACCCTTCGCTTACCATTGTTTGCAAGGCCTGTTCTACTGTTTGGGTTTTTTCGGACAGTATTTTAGCTTTACTGGTTTTTAGGGTTTCTATTTCAGCAATTAATCCCTGTTTCTCTTCTTTGAGGGCTTCAACCTCTTGATTAAGTTCTTTAATAATGTTTTCTAAATCCACTGATTTAGATTCCTCATCAATAGCGGATACATCCTTATCTGATGAGTCAACTATTTGCTTGTTTATACCCTGAGTATCGGGAAGGTTTAGGGGTTCTAGCCCTTTAATTTCCTCCACAGAGTCGTTCTCTTGAGAAGTGTCAGGGGTGAGATCGGGGTTAGAAAATTGCGGAACGTCTGAGGTCATGGATTTAGATTACAGGGACAGGGTTCAAGATTGAGAGTCTGATTGAGTTAATAAGAGGGTTAGGAGACAAAGGTTTACAGATGAAGACTAGCTTATCTGTTAAGTCCGGGGAGATCACGATGGGATCAACCAAGTCAGTTTTTTATCCTTAGTGACTCACCCAATTTTTGTCAATTACGGCCGTCGAAGCATAGTGAGAGTCAGTAGCCTTAGGCCAAACTCTAGTTTGACTTCTGAGTTCTGACTTTTGCCATACCTGCTACCTATTTTTTCGACCAAAGGGAGTTAACTTATAAAAAGTTTATCGTTCCATCGGTGTTGATTTCAACCCATCTTTTTCTACTATATCAAAATTGCAAAATTGTTCCAAACAGGCATTAAGAGCCTGGGGATCAAAGATAATCGGTAGAAAGTGAATGCTATTGACTTCCTTAAAATAAAATAAAATCGGTATGGGTTGCCAAAAAATTTCCCAGTTTTCCCATTCACTGTAAGGGAAACTACGTATAAGTCGCTCGGAACGATAAACATCTAAAGCAGTTGGGGTAAACTGTAAACGAATGGTGACAGTTTGCAGTAAAAGAAATAAGCCAAATAATGCCAGAGGAAGACTGAGCCAAGGTTGGATGAACAACGTTGCGATCGCAATCAGGATTAAGACAATGGGGATTTTGTAGCTTGGGGCTAGTTCAGTGGTTTGCTGGTTAACACTAGGAGGGGTTACAGAAGTCATAGGAAAGGAAAGAATCTGTATTGAGCAGAAAAAGTATGGGACAATGTTAAAAGGAAAGGGTCGGATTGTAGACAAATTAGCTCTCAGGATAACATCGATCTCTCGATTTATGGAACCGTTATTGTCAAGTTTTTTTTGAAAGTTCAATGCTTAAGTTGTTATTTTTGTCAACCCCAGTGGGACCTCTAGGCTCAGGAATCGGGGGAGGGGTTGAATTAACCCTGCTTAACCTACTCCAAGAAATGATTAGACGGGGACATGAGGTTAAGGTGGTAGCCCCTAAAGGTTCGGTAGTTACAGGTGTTTCTTGTCAACAAATTTCAGGAACCTGGCAAGAAATGATTCAAAATAATCATCGAGACACACCGATTGTTTTACCTGAAAATTCGGTTTTGGGAAATATGTGGGATTATGCCAAGAGGGTAGAGACTGATTACGATTTAATTGTTAATTTTGCCTTTGATTGGCTACCTTTTTATCTAACTCCTTTTCTTGATACTCCTATTGCCCATCTTATCAGTATGGGGTCTATGACGGATGCTTTGGATGAGATCATGAACCGAGTGGCAAGAAAATATCCCAACACGATTGGGGTTCATACTAATGCTCAGGCCAAAACATTTTCTTTCAATGATATTTGTCGTGTTGTGGGAAACGGGTTAAATTTATCTTTATATAATTATTGTGACACCCCTGATCATTGTTTAGCCTGGGTGGGAAGAATTGCCTCAGAAAAGGCTTTAGAGGATGCCATAGAAGCGGCTACTAGGGTTAATATTCCTTTGAAGATTTTCGGTAAAGTTACAGATGAGGAATATTGGCAAACTATTCGTCAAAATTATCCCTCTGCCCCTTATCAATATGAAGGGTTTTTTAACACTGTAGAGTTACAAGAAAAGTTGGGTAAATGTAAGGCTTTATTGATGACTCCTCGATGGGTAGAAGCGTTTGGGAATGCAGCCATTGAAGCCTTAGCTTGTGGGGTTCCTGTGATTGCTTATCAAAGGGGTGGACCGGCTGAGATTGTGCAACATGAAAAGACAGGTTTTTTAGTGGAACCGGATAGTGTTTCTGGGCTAGTTGAGGCTATTAATAAAATTGATAGCATTGAGCGAAAACAATGTCGTCAACAAGCGGAAACAGACTATTCTCTCAAGGCGTTAGGCGATCGCTTTGAACCTTGGTTTTATGAGTTAGTTAAGTAGAATGCGCGAATTATTGACTCCTGATGTAAACCTTTTTGTCGGTAATTTTAACTTAAAATCCTAAGTCTGATCTGGCCATTTCTGCTGCTTCGAGTAGTTCATCATCGGGTAATTCTGACCAATCGGTTTGCCCGATTTCTGCATAGAATTGTTGATCATAAGGACGAGTTCTAATCACAACAGGCATGGGAACAGCATGACCCAAAATCAAGGCTTGTTGTTTAGAGTCTAATTTAGCTAAGACTGACCTTAAATTTTGTCCCCCAGAAACTCCTGTAAAAATGGCATCAATATCTTTTTCATCATTCAACAAACAGGTAATTCTTGTCCCAACTTGGGACATAACTTCGTTATCAATTCCTGATGGTCTTTGATCCACAATCAACAGGGTAACGAAGTATTTTCTCATCTCTCTAGCAATAGTTCCAAAGATAGTTTGATGCACAATTTTGGAATCTAAAAATCTGTGCGCTTCTTCAATAGTAATAACTAATTGTCTGGGACGATCAACGGGACTTTTTGTTTGTAAAAATCGTTCTGCTTTTTTAACATAACTGCCATGAATACGTCTGGTAATCATATTAGTAGCTAACATATAAGACAGCATATTAGATTGAGAACCAAATTCAATAACAACGTGCTTTCCTGCATCCAAGGATTCTAAAACTTGATTAATATAATTATGAGGGCAAGCAGTGCGTAAATATTTTAAATTATCTAAGCGCATTAACTTTCTTTGTAAGGACATAATTGAACCAGCATGACCTTGTTTTTCTTGACAAAACAGTTTTATATCTTCATTGGTCATGTTTAATAATTGCATAATCCAAGACTTACCATATTCTGCTTCTAAGATGTTGGCATTATCTAAACTTGCCTCAGAAATGCCTAGTTCATTTCCTACTAAACGAATATCTTCTATATCAATTTGATCGTAACTCAAATATAGTTCTTGCGCATCGCTAACCCCTCGACGTTTAGTAGACTCAGGATCTAAAGTATAAATTTCTACCTGTCCAGGAAACAACTGACGTAACCCTTTCACCGTGGAAACTTCTTTTCCTTCTTTCATGGCTTCCCAACCGTATTCTGAGTGCATATCAAACATTAAATTAACGGCTGCTTGCTTACGAATAATCCCAGAAATTAATAATCGGGTTAAAAAAGATTTTCCCGTTCCCGATTTACCAAATACCCCATTACTTCTTTCAACAAAACGATCTAAATCAATACAAATTGGCACGTCCATATCTAACGGTTTGCCAATGGCAAAGTTACGCCGTGTGGGATCATCTTCCCAACCAAAAACTGCCCTAAAATCTCGTTCTGAAGCTTCATAAACTTGACTAAAATGGGTCGGAATAGTCTTGACTGGCAGCAATTCTAAATCGGCGTTTGTTTGTGCCTCAAAGGAGCCTAAGGAAGTATCTTCTGTAGGAGAATGATTGTTTTCTTCTTCTGTGGGAGTGAACATCAACATTGGTGCTAGTTCCACATTGCCATAGGTGGCACTTCCTGCTAAGACATCCCGCATAAAAGTATCTTGGAAACTAGGGGGATTGGCTAAAATACGGGGGTTAGCAGTTCCCAAAGAAACATCAGTTAAGAGACAGAAAAACCGCGAGCGCACCCCTTGGACCACCAAAAATTTACCCACGCGCATCTGTTCTACAGAAACATCAGAATGTAAGCGAACTTCTAACCCTTGTGAGAGAGAACCTTGAACGACTGCGCCGAGGGGATGATCTGTCATCTTAAACACACACTCATACACTATATATGGGGTTAGTACCAATAGTCATAACCCTATGGGTATTGTATCGCAGAGAACCAGACTTTATGGAGGGAGTAACAACTTGTTGTTAAATTATAATTAATCTGCAAATCTTCTCTTAAAGTCCTAAAGTTCGGTTGTCAATGAAAATAATCTGAGTTAGATTAACTTCTAAATTGTTACTCTATGTAAGATTAATTATGAATATCCCTGCTCAACTTAAGACTAAAAAACTGACATCTAGACAACTATTATCCATCGGATTTTATATCTATAAAAAAACATTTAATCAGATTGTTTTATTCCTTGGTTTAATTTACTTCCCTCTAACTTTAATAATTTCTTTGATTAGCTATACCTTGACTAATCATTTTTTGGAGCGGTTATCAACTGATTTTTCTAGCTCAAATTTACTTCTGTATTGGAGTTTTTTCTTAATGATTAACCTGATTGTGTTAATCATGTATGCTCTCTACTATAAAACTATTGTACTTTTAGCTTATGATTACATTCATCAAAAACCTTTTAGTTATAGGGTTCTATCAAAAGATGCTCTTCATAACTTATTTTCTTTATGGTTATTAATGTTGAGGCTTGCTATAAATTATGTTTTAAGATTGCTGTTGTTAATCGTACCAGGAATTATCTATTTAATTAATAATTCATCAGTTATTTTTGCCTTCCTTTTGCGACAGGAAAGAATAAAAGATGCTTTTACTTATAATTTGATTGTTATGAAGGGGAATGCCGGTAGAGTCTTCTCTTTATACTTATATCCTGTAATAATATATATATGTTTTGCTCTCTTAAGTAATGTGTTGTCTTTATCCGTAACAGATAGTTCTTCAACGATTAATAATTATTCTGGTTACACTGTGGGCTTATCTTTATTTTCTCAAATTGTTTTCGCCGTTTTAGTCCCTGGATTAATTAATGCTCATTTGTGTCTATTTCTGAATGCTGAATCACACAAAAGACTGGGTTAGTTATGCTACACTCAGAATAGACGTTAAGTGGTGAGTATTCTTAAATAGTCACCTTTATAAGAACTGAATTTCCGAATATTTATTTTTATGCACTCTACCAATTACACGCCTCCTTGGGGTCTCAAAAATGGCTTATCGATGAGCTTTTATGCTGGTTTATTAGCAGGAAAAAATTGGCAAAAAACGGTAAAATTTCCTGAACCAACCTATCAGGAAAAAGTTTTTATTGGAGCGCAAGGTGTGCCTATTTTTGGGCTGGTTGCTATTCCGAAAAATCCTCGTGGCACCATTGTGGGAACCTATGGTATTACTGGGGACCTCGATAATCAATGGTATTTACGTTTATTAAGCCGAAAAGCCTTTGCTGCGGGGTATGCAGTGGTTATTTTTGATTGGCGTGCCCACGGAAAAACGGCCCAACTCTCTCCTACTTTAACCTCTGATGGACTCTATGAAGGAGAGGATTTTATTCGTATTGCTGCTGAAGCAAAAAATATGGGTTGTCCTTCTCCTTTTTGGTTAACTGGTTTCTCTTTAGGGGGACAGTTAGCATTATGGGGTATTAAAGCAGCCCAAACCCTCTCCAGTTGGGGACGGGATCTACCCATCCAAGAATCAGAGATTGCCGGAGGTGCCGTTATTTGTCCTAACTTAGATGCTAATCGTTCTCTATCCTACCTGGTTGAACATAAATGGGGTAAATATATTGAAAAAAGAATCGCTAAACAGTTAAAAAAATTAGCTTGGCAGATCCATGAATATCACCCAAAATCTCTTGATCCTGAGGCAATTGTTCGTGCTAAAAGTATTTGGGGATTTGATAATGAATTAGTTATTAAAAATTTAGGATTTTCTTCGGTTGAAGAGTATTATAATGCCAGTAGTCCTTTGCCCTTATTGCCTCATTTAAGTAAACCTACTTTTATTTTGTATGCAGCAGATGATCCTCTTTTTGACCCCAGTATTATTGCTGATTTAAAAGAAAGTTGTGCTAAGAATTCTTATGTTGATTTAAGGATAACTGATTATGGGGGTCATGTGGGTTTTATTAGTAATAAGACTTGTCAACGTCAATATCAAGACGGCGATCGCTGGTGGGCTTGGAATCGAATTTTAGAATGGTTTAATGATACTCAATATTAAATTGTGAGGTAAAAAATGACTATTATAACTGACTTAAAATCTATCTATTATCTTGACACTAATCAATGGCTAGATATCACAATTAAACTCTTAAGAGAAAACAGATTAGAAGAGTTAGATTTAGACCATTTAATTGAGGAATTAGAAGAATTGGGTCGTCGAGATAAGTTAACAGTTGAGAGTTTTTTAGAACAAATAATCCGACATTTATTACTACTTGAATATTGGCAAGAACAACAGTTTTATAATGCTAACCATTGGCAAGCAGAAATTATGAGTTTTAGAACACAAATACAGGAATACTTAACAACTAATCTCCGAAAGCACTTAGAGGAACACAAAATTAAGGTCTATAAAAAAGCCTTAAAATATGTCAGACAAAAAACGGGATACTCTATAAATTTTCCTGAAAAATGTCCTTATACCATTGAACAATTAATTGATGAGGAATGGCTTCCTTAAACTTATTCAGTGGTTACAATAATTGTCATACTATAAGATTAAAAAAATTAGTTAAGACATTTTTAGTCTCTTTAAGCATCATTCCCAGCTTACGAGGAATCCCATTAATCTCTTAACTATTATGCTTAGTGCTATAGATGATAAGCAGATTTAATTAATATGCTATAACTAAAGACAAGTCATCGAAATCCATCCCGTAACATGAACCAAGTCGATTATCTTCGTATTAGTTTAATTGATCGCTGTAACTTTCGCTGTCAATATTGTATGCCAGAAGAGGCAGAATTAAACTATATTTTGCGTCAAGATTTATTAACCCATGAAGAAATTATAACTTTATTAGAAACCGTATTTATTCCCCTCGGATTTCGTAAATTTCGTTTGACAGGGGGAGAACCTTTATTACGCCCCGGAGTGGTAGAATTAGTCAAAGATATTGCCTCTTTATCAGCTACAGAAGACTTATCAATGACGACGAATGGCTATTTATTGGCCTCCTTAGCAGAAGATTTATACAAGGCAGGATTAAAACGGATTAATATTAGTTTAGACTCCCTAAACTCAGAAACATTTAATAGTATTATTGGCCGCCCTAAAAGTAATCTTTGGCAACACACTTGGCTAGGGATTAAAACTGCTTACGAAGTGGGTTTTGACCCCTTAAAATTGAATGTCGTCGTTATTCCAGGGGTTAATGAAAAGGAAATTGAACCTTTAGCAGAATTAAGTATTAATCGTAATTGGCACATTCGTTTTATTGAATTTATGCCCATCGGCAATGGAGACTTATTTAACGATAAAGCTTGGATTCCTTCTGAAGAAATTAGAGAGACAATACGTCAAAAATGGGGGCTGATTGAGAGTAATATTAAAGGCAATGGTCCAGCAGATATCTTTCAAATTCCTGGGGCAAAAGGAACCCTTGGTTTTATTAGTCAGATGTCAGAATGTTTCTGCGATCGCTGTAATCGTATGCGTCTTTCTGCCGATGGTTTACTGAGACCTTGTTTACTCAATGAAACGGGACAAATTGATTTAAAAACTCTCTTAAGAAACAATGTAAAAACAACAGAAATTAAAGACAAAGTTGCTCAAATATTAGCGATTAAACCAGAAATTAATTACAAAGAAAGAGACTCAGGAAACAATACAGGGAATTATGGACGTACTATGTCACAAATTGGGGGTTAACGAAGTCAGAAGTTCCTCCAGACAATGATTAATCTCGATACAATTTAAGTAAATCGTGATAATAATCGATTCGTCTATCCCTTAAAAAAGGCCAAATACGGCGTACATTTTCTGAACGTTGTAAGTCAAGTTTAACCATCAATACCGCTTCTTGATCTTCACTTGCATGGGCTAAAATTTCTCCTTGAGGACCAGCAATAAAAGAATTACCCCAAAAAATAATTCCCGAAGTTTGACCACTATGATCAACTTCATATCCCACACGGTTACAACTGATCACAGGAATACTATTAGCAATAGCATGGGACTGTTGAACCATCATCCAAGCATCTTTTTGTCTTATTTTTTCTTGTGGAGAATCATCATAACTCCAACCAATAGCGGTAGGATAGATCAGAATTTCAGCCCCTTTCATGGCCATTAATCTTGCTGCTTCAGGAAACCATTGATCCCAACAAATTAATACCCCTAAACGTCCGATAGACGTATCAATGGGTTCAAATCCTAAATCTCCAGGAGTAAAATAGAACTTCTCATAAAAACCGGGATCGTCAGGAATGTGCATTTTACGGTATTTTCCTGCGATGCTACCGTCTTTATCTAAGACAACGGTACTATTATGATATAAACCGCTCGCTCGCTTTTCAAATAAAGAAGCGACAATGATAACCCTTAATTCTTGGGCTAGATGTCCTAAAATCTCTGTCGACGGTCCTGGTATGGTTTCTGCTAAATCAAAAAACGAGACATCTTCTATCTGGGGGAAGTAAAGACTTCGATAAAGTTCCTGTAAGACAATTAATTGGGCTCCTTGGGATGCTGCTTGCTGAATATTTTGGATACTTTTGCTTAGATTATGGTCTAAATTATTGGAATTTCTTTGCTGAATTAAAGCGACTTTTAAGAACTGATTCATTATTTTAGAAATCCTTTGGGAAGCTGCATTGTCATACAATGGAGAGAACCCAACTCATAGATCAAAGGTAAACAATAAATACCGATAATTTCATGGTTAGGATAGGCTTTTTGAATTTGTTTTAAGGCGGTTTCATCTGCTTGATCATCGTAGGTGGGAACTAAAATGGCGTTATTAATAATCAAATAATTGGCATAACTTGCCGGAAGTCTATTCCCTTTTTGATCATACTTGGGTTGAGGCCAAGGAAGGGGGATTAAACGATAAAATTGCTCATCAAGATTTTTTAAAGTTTTTAATTGATTTTCGAGGTTTTTAAAGTCTTGATAATGATCATCTTTGGGGTTGTTACAAGTCATATAAACTAAGGTATTATGGGGGGCAAAACGCACTAAGGTGTCAATATGACCATCGGTATCGTCTCCTGGTAACTGTCCGTATTCTAACCAGATAATTCTTCTCAGACCTAATTTTTTACAGAGAAATATCTCGATTTTTTGTTGAGTAAATTGGGGGTTACGATTGGGATTAAGTAGAC
>JASJEA010000215.1 GCA_030064935.1 Crocosphaera sp.
GTTCGGTGTTAGGAGTTCGGAGTTCGGAGTTATGATTGTTTAAAGGAGACAATCAGGGTTTGAGACTGCTGATTTGAGAAACTTGTCTTCACATTTCCTTATATCGAACTCAGGTCTCTAGGTTGGTGGGTTCGCATTCTGTTCCCGACAGACACTTGATCAACTGGCGTTAACTCTTCTCTTATCATCCCCCTGTTTTTCCTTAGAGTCAATTAAATTATACTCTGAGATCAATTATTCAAGTCTGCTAGTTATTATATAAAGAAACAGTCAATAGAGGCATGGGATGGTTTCCCCCGACACAAGCGATCGCCCTTTGATCTATCTTGGACTCACTTCTCAACAAGTCCTATTAAATCGTCGTCATTATGGCAGCAATGTTTTAACGCCGCCTCAACAACAACCTTGGTGGTCCCTTTATTTAGATAAGTTTAATGACCCGGTAATTCGTATTTTAATTATTGCGGCTCTGATGGCTTTGGGCATTGGTTGGATTGATGAAGAGTATGCCGAGGCTTTGGGTATTTTAGTGGCAATTTTTTTGGCAACGACTCTGGCTTTTGTTAACGAATATAAAGCGAATAAGGCGTTTGATTTACTGAATAATGTTTATGATAAAACCCCTATTAAAGTGATTCGAGATAATAAGTTTACTCAGGTTTCTCGCCAAGATTTGGTAGTTGGAGATTTGGTTTATATTGAACAAGGAGATGAGATTCCTGCTGATGGCGAATTGTTAGAAGCAGTGAGTTTATTGGTGGATCAAGCGAAAATTACGGGGGAGTCAAAATCCGTTAAAAAGTTGGCTAAATCAAACCATAAATCTGATTATTCTTCTGAGAAAAATTATCCTTGTTTTCAAGTTTATCGTAGTACGATTGTTGCTCAAGGTCATGGAGTTTTTCAAGTAACAGCAGTGGGGGATTGCAGTGAAATTGGACAGTTGGCCCAAGCGGTTCTTTCTATTGAGGAAGGCAAGTTAACTCCCCTTAATATCCAATTAGAAAAATTGAGTCAATTCATTGGTATTATTGGCTTATTAGTCGCTACTCTAACTTTTTCGGGACTGTTAGTACAAGGGATAATTAGTAAAACAATTAGCTTAGATATTTCTCAATTTTATTTATTGTTTGTGATTATTATGAGCAGTATTTTTATCTTAATTCCTATCTGGTTACCTATTGTAGAAGATGGATTAAAGGCTCTTAATATAAAGTTTAATATTTCTCAATTAATTGGTAATAGTTCTTTTTCTCTCTGGAAAAATAGTTTAGGTACAGGGTTAATTATCTTCTTGGGAGGAATATCTTTTAGTTATTTTCAAGGATGGATTGCTTTTAATCATATTGGGCTACCACAAAGTGTTGGCATGATTATTCTCAATTATTTTATGGTTGCTGTTACCATCATTGTAGTAGCTGTTCCTGAAGGTTTGGCTATGAGTGTCACTTTATCCCTAGCTTATAGTATGGGAAAAATGGCAGCTATGAATAATTTAGTTAGACGAATACACGCTTGCGAAACTATCGGGGCTGCTACGGTAATTTGTTCTGATAAAACAGGTACATTAACCCAAAATAAAATGGAGGTTTATGCTGCTCAATTTCCTTGTTTAAAAATTGAAGCGAGTGAACAACAAAAAGTTTATGAAAATTTGGTTTATGAAGCGATCGCTGCCAACAGTACCGCAGATTTAGAATATAAATCTCAAGACAGTTATGATTTGATTGGTAATGTCACTGAGGGGGCTTTATTATTATGGTTACAAGAACAAAAAATTGATTATCTTACCTATCGTCATCAGTTTCAACTATTCTCTAGAATCCCTTTCTCTGCGGATAATAAATATATGGCTACTTTCGGAAAGTCTAGCCTCGGTTTAGGTAATATTCTCTATTTTAAAGGTGCGCCAGAAATTGTTTTGTCTCGCTGTTCTCAACAATTAACTGAACAAGGAATTAAAGTATTAGATAATAAAAATGACTGGTTATACAGCATTCATAAATATCAAGAAAGAGGAATGAGAGTATTAGGATTTGCTTATAATTGTTTAGAAAATGAGGTGGGAGAAAATAAACTTCATAAGTCCTGTCATAACTTAATTTGGTTGGGATTTTTTGCCATTACAGACCCCTTACGTTCTGATGTTAAGGAATCTGTTGAAAAGTGTTTTAATTCAGGTATTGACATTAAAATTGTCACAGGAGATAGTCAAAAAACAGCAGAAGAAATTGCGAGGAAAATCAATTTATATGCTCTAGAAAATAACCAAAATTATGCTGATTTTCACCTAACAGGTCAAGCATTTAATGCCCTAGATGATCAAACAGCAAAAAAAATGACAAAATCCTTAAAGGTTTTATCCAGAGCTACCCCATTAGATAAATTGCGGTTAGTGAAACTGTTACAAGAAAATGGTGAAGTTGTTGCTGTGACAGGAGATGGAACGAACGATGCGGCTGCTTTAAAACAGGCACAAGTTGGCTTATCAATGGGAAGTGGAACAGCGATCGCTAAAGAAGCTAGTGATATCATTTTATTAGATGATTCCTTTCAAAGTATTGTTACGGCTGTGATGTGGGGACGATCCTTATACGAGAATATTCAAAGGTTTTTGATTTTTCAATTAACCATTAATATTGTCGCCCTTGGTATTGCTTTTTTTGGCTTATTTATTAGCATTTCTTTACCCTTAACGGTTACACAAATGCTATGGATTAATCTTATTATGGATACTTTTGCTGCTTTAGCATTAGCGACAGAGCCTCCCCACACAAATGTTATGAATAAACCTCCTCGTCATCCTCAAGATTTTATTATTTCTCCTTTAATGTTGAAAATGATTCTGGGAATAGGCTTGATATTTTTCTTCTTTTTGATGGCATTTTTAGTATATTTACAGAGGGATGGAAACATAAATAATTATGAACTTTCTGTGTTTTTTGCTGTCTTTGTATTTCTACAATTTTGGAATTTATTTAATACCCGTTGTTTTGGTTTAAAACAATTTTTTTGGCAAGGTTTAGCAGAAAATAAAGCCTTTTTAGCTATTGTTGCGGTTATCTTTTTTGGGCAGATTATAATTGTTCAATGGGGAGGTAAAATTTTTAGAACAGTTCCCCTATCTTTCAGAGATTGGTTGTTAATTATTTTCGGAACTTCTCTTGTATTATGGATAGGAGAAGTATGGCGTTTTTATCATAGAATTCGAGACAATATTAGTCCAACATAGGAGAGGCTAAGTAATATTAAGTCCAGATCGATTAAGTGTTAGAAAAATCTAAACTCAATTGAATATGATTGATACTGTTACTAACTTCCTTGCTATCTCTTTTTGATAATAGATAAGATTCAAACCAAGGTTCGGAAGTTCCAGGAAAAGCTTGATCCCTCAACAACCATTGTTCAAATACTTTTTCTCGATCATCTTTGGGGGTAACAATTTGATAAATACGAACTCTTTTTTTATTAATTGTTTTTGTTCCTGAACAAGTTAACCCGTAACCTATTTTTTCTAAAAATCGTCTAATAATAGTAATAGGACTGGCATTTTTTGCAATCCCAATTTTCATGATATTTTTAATATCATTACGGTTATTGATAGCTAATTCTGCCATTTTAATTAGATCGGCATCAGTATTTATTAGTTTTCGGTTAATATCTCTTAGCAACACAGAGATTCCTAACACTTCCATTGTACCAATAATAGCTCCGAATTGACAATTATTAAAATCAGGTAAAAAGACACTTCCTTCTCCTTGATTAATAAGTTTTTTGACAACTAAAGCATCTCTATCAGCTAAATAATTACGACCTTTAGTTAAAAAGTAATGTATTCTTAATTTATGATACCAACCTTCGTTATCTAAAGCCGCTAATTGAGGCGTAATCGGTATATAATAACGGTGTTTGAGGTCATATTTTCTCAATTTTCTGCGTTCTTTTACCGTCTTAACTAAAGATTTTTTGAGAGTTTGATACTCCTGCTCGCTTAAGTCTTCTGCTTGGGCAACTTTTTCACAATCTAACTGATAATTATTTTGTCTGACTTGTTCAATAGTTTCTATCAATTTATTTTTGTTTTTAGATAGAGATTTATTATTATTTTTATTAATTCTATTTTTTAATGGCAACTTAACTAGATGATTAGCTGCTTGAATCATATTAATAATTGTCTCACGATAGTTAATCATTTGTGCATTAACTCGTACTGCCATTTTACCCCAACATAATAAAGATTCTGCTTGAAATACTATATCTAAATCATCCAAAGATTCTAAGTCAGATTGTTGTAATAAGCGAATATTTAAGTGCGTTAAACGATGACCAGAAGTTAATAAATTTGGGATAGCTGTTGCCCCATTACCCACCTTATTAAACCCATAAGCAGCTAACCAAAGATAACGAGGTATATTATCTCTTATTCGTCCTAAAGATTGTACAACAGATGTAGGAGTTTGGACTCCTTGAGCCAAACACCATACTGAGGTGAAGTGATCTGTAATTTCGATACTAATTCCTGTTTCAATAGCAGGGCTACTCAAAACAATATCATAGTTTCCTAAAACTTGATTTAGTTTAGGAATACATTGATAAGCCTCATGATTGGGATCACTTAAAGATTGGGAATCGATGCGCAAAATTCTAGCATGGGGAAATTGTTTCTGTAAATAAGATTCTAAGGTTTGGGTTCCCCATTTACTGGTTAATTTTTGAGCAGATAAACAGACAAAGGGTTTTTCCCCCTGACGAATATGTTGAACTAACTCTTTAACAAATCGTCTTGGGTTTTTTTCTGGATAATGATAAGCTTGCCATGTATCTAAATGATGAGATTGCCAATAATTTTTAATGATAAATGGTTTAATATCTAATCCAGATAAAGTTATAAGATACTCTAAAGAAACATCAGTTAAGTCAGCATCAGCCACTAAAATCTTCCCTTGGCCGGCCATAATAGTTTGCATTAATGTCTTAAAACACCTCAAAATAGCAACTCGATTATTAGTACAAGTTTCTGAATTTAAGGTATGCCAAATAACTTGTTCTACCTCATCAATAATTACTAAGGCATTTTCCCATTCAGATACATGAAACTTCGCTTGAGAATTTTCATGCAAGGAATCAATACATAACCCATATCCGGAATATGTATTGACTGTGGCTTGGGAAATTTCAGTAATATAAGGAAGCCCAAATCTTTGACATAACTGTTCCACTAATTTAATGCGATGTCCAATGACTAAGACTTTTTGCTGATTAGCGATCGCTTGTTTGACAATTTTTGATAAATATTCTGTCTTACCTGTACCAATTCCAGATTTTATTCCCACTAATTTAGCCGTTTCAGGAATTGATAAACTGGGAAGATAAGGGCTATTAATTTCAATAGCAGACTCATAGGTTAATTGGGTTAACTCCCTAGCTTTCCATAATTCAAAAGGTAAAGCTTTTTGATAGCAGTCATCAAAGGCTTTTTGTCCATGATTGATGAGCAGATCGTCAACCCCTTTTCCTTGTTTGTAATCCCAACTAATTACTTTAACTTCACACCCACTTTGTCTAAATAAATAGCCCAATTTTCTAATAGCGTGATTAACCGCTTTAATTGTATTCGGTTGACTGTCTTGATCAAAAGCTATATAAATTTTTCGTCCACCCTGAGCTAACATTTTTAACTGAGGAATTAGATAGGATTTCCCAATGCGATTTCCTGCCTCATCTTTAGGGGTACGATAACCATTATTAATCCCAGGAAGGGCGATCGCAACATAACCTGCACTTAACAAAGTCCCCGCTTTTTTAGCCCCTTCGGTAATACACAAGGGAATAGAAGGATTAGCCAGTATCCATTGCCAAAACCCCTTATCTGAGAGGCTTTGATCCATTATCTCTGAACTAAACTCAAGTTGGTACTGTTGCGCAATAGTAGACCAAAGATATAATGGAACTCTTAAGGCAAAAATTCCTGTGGGAGTTTGGGGGGGATGTTCATACTTGATTGGTTTCCCTTGTTGATAGCTAAGACGGGGTTGCTTTGGCTTAAAACAACCCCAAAGATCGTTTTTCCCTGTGATTACATCAACTCCTGAACACCACCAACCCCCTTGTTCTGTATGTTGATAACGCTTTAAAATACTATTGCTGAGTCTGCCATCATTCCTTCTGCTAAGCTCATCGGAATATAATAAATATTCTGAGGGTGCAGTTCCCTCTAACGGTTTCACATTAAGCTCTATAAGCCTCTCGTCAACGCAACTATTTAACCATTCTTGTTGATAGTTCATATTTTCTTCTCTCTTGAGTTTAATAACCACAAACTCTATATGTAGCGTTCGGAATTACAATTTTATAGAAAAGACACTAAATATGGAAGATACAAGTGAACTATTTTAAGGTAGCCAGTGCATCAGCTTACTATTTTCAATGCAAAAATCGGTTAGGAGAAAAAATTTCCTGACCATTATTACCTAATTTGTCACTTTGTTTAGATGATACAATTCAAACAAAACCATATATTTTTGGACGACTCGCGCGAATAGGAAATTGATTCAAATAGGCAATAGGATCACTTGGATCAAAACCTCGACCATCAATAAATGCAGTTTGTGGTTCTTTTTTCATCTTATCAGTGGGTAAAGGAATATTTAACTCTTCTGCTACCTCTTCATAGAAACTGAGAGGGTAGATTTTATCTAAAACTTTATCAGCATCTTTTGGGTAGTCAAAAATGTCTAAATGATGCCAACGAATCATCTGAGTTAACATCCAAACTGCATGGGAACGCCAAGGATAGTTTGCATGATCGTTTTGTCCCAAATAGTCAGTATCTCGGTGATGAAATACTGTATAGTCAGGAATAGTTTTATGATATTTTTCAGAAACCTCTTTACTATAAGAATAGTTACCCATTAAGGTAGATTCAATTAAAGATGTTTCTAAGTTTAAATAATTTGGTTGCCCTAGAATTGTCGCAACTTCTGTTCCATTATTCAGGCGATCGCAGTATTGACAAGCTTCGATTAAAGCAGCCATTAAAGCTTTAGTGGTTGCGGTATTTTTTCTCGCCCAACCATCCATCGTGGCTAAAATTTTATTAGGATGGCCTTTCCAAATATCTCGACTAATATGAGTAATAAATCCTGCGTTTTCTAATACGCTTTGTTGATTCCAGGGAGAAGAAGCACTATACCCATCAATGATACCAGCTTGTAATTTATAGATCATTTGAGAAGCCGGAAACTCAATTAATTCTACTTCTGTTTTTGGTATTAACCCAATAGCAGATAACCAATATCTAGTAAGATAAGCATCCATAGATAAAGAAGAATCTACCGCAAAATTAACAGGTTGTTCCTTACTTCTCCAATACTTACGAATATTGTCTTCAAAATCAGTAAAATTAAAATAATCTACCGAGGGGCGTATCCCGGCATCCCAAGCTTTTTTGTTTATAGTAATGGCACTACCATTAAGATTGAGAGTCATTAGGGAAATTAAAGGGGCTTGTTCTTTTCCCAGTTGTGCCATCATGGGTAAAGAATAGGGTAGTTGTGCCCCATCGATTTTCCAGCCCAATAACTCCTCTTGTACTTCTTCCCAACGGTTAAGTCGTTTGAGGGTAACAGACAAGCCATAACGCTCAAAAAACCCCTGTTCCTGTGCCATAATTAAGGGGGCTGCATCGGCATTGGGAACATAGGCTAAAATCAGGTTAGACTTTTCGAGAGTACCAAAGTCAACGTTGGTTTTTTGTCTATTTTTAAAGGAAAAAATATCTATATTGCTACAAGCAGCAACCCCTAAGCCGGATAAACCTAAGCCACTATATTTGATAAAATTTCGACGTTTCATAAATAATTTTAAGGATTAATAAAAATACTAACATCTCTGGCTGGGCATCCGGCTAAAGCGGCTAAATTAATGGGTTTTGTTTCAATGGTAGAGGGGACGTATGTATAAGCTAAATCAACCCCTTGATCATTGATTGACACCTGCCAGAAGTTTTGATAACCCACAGTTCCCACAGAAATAGATTGAATTGTAACAGGTTGGGGCCGAGTTTCGCCACAGGGTTCACAAAAAAGATAAATTAATTGATTAAGTTTGAGAAAAGTTGCTGCTTTTAAGGCTTCTTCTTTATCTATATAGGAACATTGATCAGCATAAGCTATCTGCGTTGAAAATAAAATAATTGTAGTAGGGAAAAGAATTTTTAAAAGTGTTTTGAACATGGTTAGGTTAATTAATTTATGGTCATTATATCCGCAATAGTTTAATCAATTATTTTCTCTGATTTGATTATATTCAATCATATAACACCCTAGCAAACCAAATCATAGATTATCGAAAATAATTTGGTCTAAAACCTCGCCTTTGAAGGAACCCATAGTTTTTGAGACGGAGCATATCTCTTGGTGCGCTACCCAAAGGCGATTACGAATCGCCGGGGTCGCACCGCAATCTCTGTCTCAAAAACAACTTCTGTGGGATAGTGCTGGAGCTTCGTTAAGGAACTTTTGACTTCTTACTTCCTTAATGTGCGGCTTTTCTCATTTGCCTTAAAAGGAGAAATATGATCTATTCTTAGTAACTGATTAAAGGAATCCATTCATAACTATCAACAATTCCTTGAAAATAATCATTAATGGTTTCTCTTGAATAAGGAGTTACCCCTGTATCTTCTCCAAACCATTTTTCATAAATTTCTACTTGTTGAGGTTGATCGCTGATAATCCCTTCCATAAATTTAACTAAACTATAGTTAACCATTCCTCGCCAATCAGACTCATCTTCTGGAATCATACAAGCATAAGCTTCATAAATATAGGGAAACTCTGGAACTACTTCAAAGCGATTGGTATTATTATTTTCTGATCTTAATCCTTGTAAAACAATCCCATCCCCAGCAATGGCATCAATTTGACCTTTTTCAAGTTTGGCTAATCCTTCGTATCTATCTTTAATAGGAATTATTTTAGCAGCCGGTTGTTGTAATTTAATTGCTTGTTCATTGGTTGTATTGGGAATAACACCAATTCTCTTTCCAGCTAAAGAATCAATGGTTCCCAAATTACTCCCTTTTTTCCTTAAAATCTTAGTACCACTGGCAAAATAACTAACCGTAAAATCAACAAATTCATCTCTTTCCCAAGTAAAAGTAGAAGAAGCACATTCAATATCTATTTCTTTGTTTTGGATTTTCTCAAAACGATTTTGAGGAGTCACTTCTACCAATTTGAGTTTAATTGGTTTTCCCAGTTTCTGTTCTACATCTTTTCGGATAATTTCCAACACATCAAGGGAATAGCCCACCCATTTTCCCTCTTGATTAACATATGCAAAAGGAATGGCATCTTTACGAGTTCCTGCCGTAATGACCCCAGTTTGTTTTATTTTTTCTAGAATTTCACCAGCCCAACTAGGGGTTTGAGAAGTGACAGTTAATATTAATGCTAAGGCTAATAAACTAAGTTTTTTGACCATGAATCTTTTCTCATACCGTTTCAAGACATAGACTCACGGAAGAGAAGGTAAGTTTCATGGTATTGTTCCATCAACAAGAAACTTTAGGGCTTTGATAAAGGTCTAAAAATTGAGTGGCTTCTATATGATCTAAGGGATGACTTAAAATATAGCCTTGAACTTCTTGACAATCTAAATGTTGTAACAAATCTAGTTGTTGATGGGTTTCAACTCCTTCAGCAACCACACGCAAGTCTAAGGTATTTCCCACAGCAACTGCTGCTGAAACAACGGCAATTTTTTCTGGCTTATTTTTAATTTCTTTAACACAAGATTGGGCAATTTTTAAAGTTCTAAAAGGAAAATTAGGTAAATGGGTTAGACAGGAATAACCAATACCAAAATCATCTAAACAAAGGTTAATTCCTAATCGTTGTAACTTATCTAAAACTTGATGAGTTAATTCTAAATCATTAAGAATTACTTTTTCTGTTATTTCCAATTCTAACCAACAAGGAGCCAATTTTGTTTCTCTTAACACTCGTTCGATTATGGTGACGAAATTAGGATCTTTTAATTGTAATGGGGATAGATTAACCGATACTCTAAAATTAGAAAAACCTAGATCCTGCCAGTGTTTATTCTGACGACATGCTTCTGTTAAAATCCATTGCCCGATCAGGTTCATTAAGTTAGTTTGTTCGGCAATAGGAATAAATTTTATGGGATTAATTTGACCTAATTTTGGATGATTCCATCGGACTAAAGCTTCAATTCCAGAAATTTCTCCTGTCTTAATCTTCATTTGAGGCTGATAATAAAGTTCTAATTCATGATTATCTAATGCTTGTTGTAAGGTACTTTTGGCCTTTAGTAGTTTGGAAGCTTTAGGATCAATAGTTAAATCAGAAATATGCTGAGGTGATTTCATTTGTTTCTTATGCTCAAATAAACTCATTTCAGCTTTTCTTAATAGGGTTTTCACCTCTTGTGCTTCTTGGGGATAAATAGCACGCCCATAACTATATTCTAAGTACAAGGGGCTATCAAAAATTTGCAGAGACTGACGAATATTATCAAGAATTCTTGTGGTTATTTTTTCGAGATCATCGCTGCAACTTATTTTAGGGAGTAAAATAATAAACTCATCATCCCCCCAACGAGCTACAATATCACTATCCCTCAAACTTGATTTAATTCTTTCTGCTACTTCTACTAAAATTTTATCTCCAACTGGATAACCCCAATTTTTATTAATTGCTCTAAAATGATTAATATCAAAAATAATAATTGCCATTGATAAGTGATATTGTTGAGCATTTTTGAAGGCGTTGATTATATATTCTTTAAAAAGTATTCTATTGGGCAATTTTGTTAAAGTATCTTGATATTCTTGCGATTGAAGTGTATCTTTAGGATTAATATATTTTGGAGCGTAATTTATATCTAGAGAAGCTTGTGATGCACCACAATTATCATGATTTTCTCGATGATTAAATTGTTGTTGCTGGTGTGTATTTTTGGTGATGTTAATTACAGTATTAGACAATTCATGAGTTGAATAATAAGTCGCATTAACTTCACAACCAAAGTTGATTAAATCTCCGTTTTTCAACTCTTTTATAAAACATTTTTCTCCGTTTACATAAATACCGTTACGACTTTTTTTACCATTGATATCTCCATCAATAATCCAATAGGAATAACCATTATTATTTCTATCCTTTCTTTTCATTAATGTACCATGATAACGAGATGCTTGTTGAGAATAAATAACAATAGAATTATTCGTTTGTCGCCCAATGCTATAAGTTTCTTCTTCTAAAGAAATCGTTTGACGATATCTTTGATCTTCAATAACTATTAAGTGACGAGCTCGTTGAGGATAATTAAAACTATTGTTCATAATGTTTATTTAAAGGACTTTACTAATAAATGAATCAAACAAGTTTAATTAAGATAAACTAAGAATTAGATTTTTTTTCTTTTCAAAATTAATTAAATATTTGATAATATCTTCAGGACTTAATGGATGACTAAAGAAATATCCTTGCATTTCTTCGCATTGTAATTGTCGAAGTAAATTTAACTGTTTTTTATTTTCAACTCCTTCAGCAATGACTCTCATATTAAATCCACGACTTAGGGTCATAATTGCTGAAATAATTGATAAGTCTTGGGCATTTTCACTAAGTTCCCTGACAAAACTTTGATCAATTTTTAAAGTATGAAAAGGAAAGGTTTTTAAGTAACCAAGAGTAGAGTATCCTGTTCCAAAATCATCCATAGAAATATGAACCCCCATCTCTCTTAATTCACATAAAGTATTGTTAGCTAATTTAGTATTTTTCATCAGCATGGATTCTGTTACTTCTAATTCTAACCATTGAGGCTCTAATTGTACATCATTTAGGCTCTTTTCTACTGTTCTAATTAGGTTCGGTTGTTGCAATTGTTGAGCAGATAAATTTACAGCTACTCTAACAGGAGGAAGACCCATTTCTTGCCATTTTTTATTTTGTTGACAGGCAGTTTTTAAGACCCATTCTCCTATGGGTAAAATTAATCCTGTTTTTTCTGCTAGAGGGATAAATTTTTCAGGACTAATCAATCCTGATTTGGGATTGTTCCAGCGAATTAATGCTTCTAAGCCGTAAACTTTACCTGTTTTAATATTAATTTGGGGTTGATAATATAAAATTAATTCTTGATTTTTAATAGCCTGATGTAGTTGGGTTTCTAGGGTAAAACTTTCACTAATTTCAGATGTCATTATCGGATTATAGAATTGATAATGATTGCGTCCCCATTCTTTAGTTCGATACAAAGTAGAATCAGCATTTTTAAGTAAGGTTTCTGCTTGCTCTCCATCTTCTGGATAAATCGCAATACCAATACTACATTTTATATAAATTTGCTTGCCTTCAATATTTAATGGATGCTCAAATGCAGTCAGTAATCTTTCAGAAAACTTAGCAGCTTCATCAGGAGCTTGAATTTCAGAAAGAAGTGCAACAAATTCATCTCCGCCCCATCGACAAACTACATCACATTTTCTCAGTTGAGAGGTCAAACGTTGAGAAAAATATTCTAAAATACGATCT
>JASJEA010000216.1 GCA_030064935.1 Crocosphaera sp.
TTCAACGGAATAAGCGGGAGTCCCCACTCTCAGCTTGCGGAGTGGGGAGGTAGAGCGTGTGATTTTCGAGGTTCGATGCCTCGAAAATCACCAATTATCGAAAATAGTTGGGTCTAAAACCCCGCCTTTTAAGGCGCATAGTTTTTGGAAGCGGAGTATATCTCTTGGTGCGCTACCCAAAGGCGATTAAAAATCGCCTTTGGGTAGCGCACCGCAATCTCTGTTTCTTTCAACAACTTCTGACTTCTGACTTCTGACTTCTGACTTCGTTAATGGTCGCGATTCATCCCCGGCTAAATCTAGTATATTTTTAGCTAAGGAGATTTTAGCTGGGGACTTCTCCCGACATTTCTGTTAAAAGATTTAATGCCGACGATTTATCAAAAAGACACCTTAGAATCGATTATAGGATTATTATTAGATGGACAAGGAAATGCTGTTCCTCATCATTGTCAAACTAAATCTGAAAGTGCCATTAGTCGTTTCTTGAAGCGGAGAGGGAGGGATTCGAACCCTCGTTAGAGTTACCCCTAAACAGCATTTCCAGTGCTGCGCCTTCAACCACTCGGCCACCTCTCCTTATGGGGTCACAAATATTAATTATACACCATCAATCAACTTTTTTTAACCCAATTTCAAGAGCAAAATAATTTTAGCTGTTATAGGGGTCTATTCAGATAAAAAATAGACTTAAAAAGATAAATGAAAAATATTAAACAGCAAAAAAGTTAATTTTGCAATTTTATACCGAATAATACGAGAATAGGCTGATAAATTAAGGTTTATACCAGCCTATCTCATACTCCTTGCCTCAGAAATAATTGCTAGTTTCTCCAAGAACAACTTGAGTGAAGCTTAACTCTTTCCATACTCTCTGGGCAATCGCCTAAATATATACCTAGGGATTGCGCCGTCTTAACCAAACAATCGTCTTCTTGTACGGGAGAGGGGCAGCTTTGGTCTTTATGACAATCTTTAATAATCTTAATGACCTTAGACAACGGCTCAATGCCCACCTCACCTTTTTTCCAAACTACCAACTGGTCGTATTTTTCTTCTTTAATCAGTTTAATGGCTTCGATGGCAAAAGCAGTTGCTAAAAGGCGATCCCACGCAACAGGAGGATGACTACGTTGCAGATGTCCTAAAACCGTTACCCGCATATCCATATCTTTCAACAGACCAAACTCTTTATGGTTTTCATGATGGAGGAACCCAGTATATTGTTTGATCTCTCTCTTCAGATAATCGCCAATATGATCCTCTTTTTCTTTATGTTGGTTTTTAACTCCTTCTGCAACCACTATTAGGCCAAAATGACGGTCACACTGTTGCAAGTCTAATAGTCTACTACAACAACCATGCAAAACATCTAAGCTAAGAGAAGGGGTTAATTCAGGGATGAGGATCATATCCGCCCCTCCTGCAATCCCTCCATGCAAGGCTAAATGACCGGCATCTCGACCCATAACTTCTACAATTATAATGCGGTTATGACTGGCTGCTGTAAAGGTCAGATCATATAATGCTTGAGTGACAACTTCAACGGCTGTTGTAAAACCTACACAAAACTCTGTTAAAGGAACATCGTTATCAATAGTTTTGGGAATAGCGATCAGATTCCAATGACCTTCTTCGGCTAAATCATAGATGATCTTTAAGCTACCATCTCCCCCAATGGCAATTAAAGCATCTAAATCGAGCATTTCGTAGCCTCTGAGGATGGCTGCTTTGACCTTTGGATCTTTGTCTGGATCTCCCTTACTAATTGATCCCAAAACACTACCACTAAAAAACTGTAAAACGTCTAACCCCCGAATTTTCCCTGGAAGTTGATAACATTGCTCAGTCAACTTCAACTCCTCTAACTTCTTCGGAGAATAGTTGTTCTCGGCAATATCGCGAAAGCCGTCGGTCCCGTAAGGAAGACCATAGACTGACCATCCCTGGCCTTCGGCTGCCTTAACCACTGCACGAATGACAGCATTTAACCCCGGACAGTCTCCTCCACTGGTAAGGATACCAATACGTTTGCTGCTCATATCTCTACCTCCTGAGTCAATTATTTGGGTTGAGATTGGTGCTGGCGGGTTCTTGTACCGAGCGCCAGATGGGTGCATAGGTTTGCAGGGCTTTCATATACTGCGATCGCTCAAAGGCTGTTGGATCAGGACAATGAAGTTGAGAGAGACTTCCCTGCATTTGTTGGATGGACTCGTATTCGTGTTCTTCCATCCAGTTTCGCATTCCTTCTTCTAAGGTAGCTAGATAATGGATACCGTGACGCAACAATGCACTCACCACCTGGGTAATTTTTGCCCCGGCCATGACCATTTTAATCACATCAGAAGCGTGATGAATTCCACTCGTAGCTGCTAAGTCTGCCTCTATTTTTCCATATAAAATAGCGAGCCAACGCATGGGAAGCCGCATTGCTTGAGGGTTACTTAAGAGTACATTAGGATGAACTTCTAAGTTGTTTAAATCTATGTCTGGCTGATAGAAACGGTTGAATAAAACTAAGCCATCAGCCCCTGCTTCTCCTAAGCGTTTAGCCATGTTGGCCATGTTACTAAAATAGGGGCTTAATTTAATGGCTACAGGGATATTAACTTCTGATTTTACGGCTTTTAAAATGTCTAAATAGTTCTGTTCAATTTCTCCCCCAGGAATGTCTAAGTCTGTGGGAACATAATAAATATTCAGTTCTAAGGCATCGGCACCTGCTTGTTCTATTTGTTGGGAATAATCTAACCATCCCCCTAAAGTGGAACCGTTAATACTGGCAATAATGGGGATATTTACCATTTCTTTGCTGGTGCGAATATGCTCTAAATATTCTTGAGAACCGACATGAAAAATTTCAGGTTCAGGGAAGTAGGTTAAGGCTTCAGCAAAGCTTTCGGTTCCATGGGTTAAATGATGATGTAATTCTAGTTGTTCTTGTCGTAATTGCTCCTCAAAAAATGAGTGTAAAATTACGGCGGCTGCCCCAGTATCTTCCATGCGTTTAATGTTATCTATTTCTTCTGTTAACGGGGCGCAAGAACCTACGACTAAGGGAGATTTCAATGTCATTCCCATATAGGTTGTGGTTAAGTCCATTACCTGACTCCTAATTAATTATTTAACTTGAGTTTTATGTCGTTCCCCTAAACAGTTTTTTTTCAACTGCCTGGATTTTTTTGTTGATTTTCACTACCGACCCTATACCCTTATTGTATCAGCCTTACAATAGGTTATTAATTTGTTTATTCATTTGTAAGATTTAGTTACAAAAATTATTATTATTTTCTCTGAATTTTCTCCTTACTTTTTCTATAAAATAGAGCCTTTCTCTGTATTTTTTGATTCCCTAAATCCTTGTAATTTTCCTTACTTAAAAGCCAATTTTATGGCTCAATCCCCAATAAACTAACCATTAAAGCCTTTTGAGCGTGCATTCTATTTTCAGCTTGATCCCAAACTTTAGACTGTTTTCCTTCTATAACTCTCTCTGTTATTTCTTCCCCACGATGGGCGGGTAAACAGTGTAAAACAATGGCATCCTTATCAGCTTTATCTAACAGTTCATCGTTAATCTGATAAGGTTTAAAAATCGGAATTCTTGATGCGGCTAAATCCTCTTGTCCCATACTGGCCCAAACATCAGTATAAAGCACATTAGTATCTTTGACAGCAGCTACAGGATCTTCGGTTATCATAATCTCAAAACCTGGAACAGCTATTTGTTTAGCTGTTTCAACAATCTCCCCTAAAGGCTGATAATCTTTCGGGGTTGCTACTCTAATTTTCATTCCCATTAATGCCCCACCTAAAATAAGGGAGTGGGCTACATTATTGCCATCGCCTAAATAGGTTACTGTACTGCCTTTTAACTCCCCAAAACATTCTCCAACGGTCATAAAATCTGCTAAAATTTGACAAGGATGTTCTAAATCTGTGAGCGCGTTAATAATAGGAATTTCAGCATATTCGGCAAAGGTTTCTAACTTGGATTGTTCAAAGGTACGGATTGCTAAAATATCCAGATACCGATCTAATACTCTTGCTGTGTCCTTGGTAGGTTCTCCCCTCCCAACTTGAGTTACACTAGGATTGAGGTCTAAAACTTGTCCGCCTAGTTGGTAAATGGCAGCACTGAAAGAGACACGAGTACGGGTAGATGCTTTATCAAACAACAGTCCCAGGATTTTTTGACAACGAGGTGCTTGCTGACCACTTTTTAAGGCTGCCCCCAAGTCTAACACCTGTTTCATTTCCTCTGCACTGAGATCGGCTATTCCCAAGATATCTCTTCCTTGCAGTGTTGTCATGCTCTACTATCCTCGTCTATTTCAGGACTTAATTATATCCATCTCATCTAGATTATTGAAGAATCATAATTGAGATTTTACAATTGACCCCGATTACTCAATTAACAATGGGCTAAAGCAAGAGTCGGGTAGAGTATTAATAGGCAATTAAAGCCGTTGGATAACCGTGCTAGAAATTTACTTGATACTGAATTTCCAGAAGCTAAAAGTAGTAAGTCTAGGGGAAATTATAAACTAGATGGTATCTGGTTATTTATTAGTAATAATAATCAGCATACTGGCTGGTGTAAATTTAGGTTAAAAAAAGTTAAGAAATCTATCGAGAACCTGAGTTCAATATAGGGAAATCTGGAGACAATTTACTAAAGTCAGCAGTCTCAAACCCTCATTGTCTCTTTTAAAAAATAATAACCCCGAACTCCGAACTCCGAACTCACGTATCGAGACGGTTAAAAATCATGTTTTTAGTCCTCAATTGCTTAAATTAGTCTCTCAGATTGTTAGACTTAAGCAGCGTAGGCTTGGGAGATAAGTTAGTCAAGCTACTTTTCAAGGAATTGAGCGGAGTTTATCGTAGGCTTAGGGAATAAAAATCAGAAAAAATGGGGGAAATTTCCCCCCCTCAATTGGTGATAGTTGGATCGAAAAAGTCCTAGACTAAGTTAAACTAGAGTTTTAGTACATAAAGTTTAATCAGGATGCCTTTTCCTATGGTTGCAACTCCAACTAAACAAGAATACGATATTAAAGATATCAATCTTGCACCTCAAGGTAAACAGCGCATTGAGTGGGCAGCCCGCGAAATGCCCGTTTTACGCCAAATCACAGAGCGTTTTGAAAAAGAGAAGCCCTTTGCTGGTATTCGGATCACTGCTTGCTGTCACGTTACCACTGAGACGGCTAGTTTAGCGATCGCTCTCAAAGCCGGTGGTGCGGATGCCCTACTCATTGCCAGTAACCCTCTATCGACTCAAGATGATGTTGCAGCCTGTTTAGTAGCTGACTATGGCATCCCTGTCTATGCTATCAAAGGGGAAGATAATGCAACTTATCACCGTCATGTCCAAACTGCATTAGATCATAAACCCAACATTATCATTGATGATGGTAGTGACGTTGTTGCCACATTGATCAAAGAACGTCAACATCAAATGAGCGATATCATTGGTACTACCGAAGAAACTACCACTGGTATTGTTCGTCTTTTAGCCATGTTAAAGGATGGGGTATTAACCTTCCCCGCAATGAACGTTAACGATGCTGATACTAAGCATTTCTTTGATAACCGCTACGGAACCGGTCAATCTACCCTGGATGGCATTATTCGTGCGACTAACGTCCTCTTAGCTGGTAAAGTCGCTGTTGTAGCTGGTTATGGTTGGTGCGGTAAAGGGGTTGCAATGCGTGCCCGTGGTCTTGGTGCGAATGTAATTGTCACCGAAATTGATCCCGTCAGAGCCATTGAAGCAGCAATGGATGGTTTCCGCGTGATGCCTATGGCCGAAGCAGCTAAGGAAGGTGATGTTTTCGTTACGGTAACCGGTAATAAGCACGTAATTCGTCCAGAACATTTTGAAGTGATGAAAGACGGAGCAATGGTTTGTAACTCCGGTCACTTTGATATTGAAATTGACTTACAATCTTTAGGGGCAAAAGCCACTGACGTTAAGGAAGTTCGTAACTTTACTCAAAAATATACCCTACCCAACGGCAAAGCCATTGTTGTTCTTGGAGAAGGTCGTTTAATCAACCTAGCTGCCGCAGAAGGACATCCCAGCGCGGTAATGGATATGAGTTTTGCTAACCAAGCCCTCGCTTGCGAATATTTAGTGAAAAATAAAGGTCAATTAGAACCCGGCCTTTACAACATTCCCAAAGAACTAGATCAGGATATTGCGGCCTTGAAATTAAAGGCGATGGGGATTGAAATTGATGCCTTAACCCCTGAACAAGAAGAGTACATCAATTCTTGGACCGTTGGAACCTAATTCTAGACGCTTCTATTAACTAATAATTGGTTTGGGGTAGTACATACTACCCCCTTTTTTATCAACTTTTTTAACAGATGTTTCGTCAGAAGTGGTATATTAATTCTCAATCTTTTTTCAATCTCTCAATAAAATTCTGATGACAAAATTATCTGTTGAATTAGATCGTTATTTTTTTCAGGAGGAACGCTCCTCTGATGTTAAATTAATCGATATTCTGGAGTTGGCAGGAGAACGTATTTTTGGCTTTTTATTTGTCATTCTTGCTTTACCATCTGCTTTACCTGTTCCGGCACCAGGTTATTCCATTCCCTTTGGAGTTTTAATGTTTCTTTTGGCTATTCAACTCATTTCAGGGGCTAAAATTCCCTGGCTGCCTGAAAGAATGATGAAAGGCTCAATGAAGTTAGCAACCATACAGGCATTTCTAAAAAAAGGTAATCCTTGGTTAAAAAGAATTGAAGAATTAACTCGTCCCAGAATGACTTATATTTGTACCAGTATTCCTGGCAGAATTATTATTGGGGTTGCTATTGCCTTAATGTCAATTTCTATGATGATTCCCATCCCTGGTACTAATACTTTACCGGCTGTTGGTATTTTTGTAACGGCTTTTGGATTACAGGAAGATGATGGTTTTATTAGTTTAGGTGGGTTAGTTATTTGTTGTTGTGCTGCGGTTCTTTCGACTTCTATTATTATGGTAGCGATTTGGGGAGGAACTAGCTTAGTTGATGTCCTTAAAGGTTATTTAGGTCGATAAATTTTATTAATAAGGGCAAAGCTGATCTTTGTCCTTAATCCTAGCTAAAGTTTTATGAGTAAAATAGACAAAACCTTTCACGGATAGAATCATGTAGAACACAATTACAACAGAAAAATTTAAAACTTGTAAACCATGAAAAATATAAAGCTAATAGACTACTGAATTAAATAAAAAACAAGATTAGGATTGGTATAATAATCAGATTTTTGACAAATTAATTCATGATTTAGAAAGAGATTTTAATTTTTATATCAAACTTATAAATTAAAATCATTATTAAATTAAATCTAGTAAAAATAATCGGGAGAATTAAGTTAAGATGTCTATATTTAAATCATATTTAATGAAAATATTAAAAACTTTCTGCCAACCTTTTATCAAAATTTTGCAAAAAATACAGGCATTAAGAAACCCTCATAAGAGATTGATAAAGATTAGTAGACTTCTGGAAACACAACTAGATAATCATCAAGAAAAAGAAAAAGAAAAAGCCTGGAATACCTATAATAAAGCTTTATCCATTGCCATCAAATGTAGTCATGCTGAGTTAACTCAAGTAATTCTTAACTTTAATTACAGGTTTACTGAAAACACCTTTAATCAAAGTTTATCTATGGGACAAGCAATATCATTTCTCTTAGGAGCAACACCTCAAAATTATCAAAATCTTGAGGCAGCTTGGCAGCTATCTTCCCGCTTGAATGAAATATCATCGGTACGAGAAGTTAAACAAGAAATATGTCTTCAACTAGCAACACTTAGGAACAGCAACGATACACTCTTGGCCAAGTTACAACAAAGACTGAATGAAAAATCACTAACCATAGAAGAAATTGCCCCAATTATAACTAATTTTTTACAACAAAATTCTTTTGTTCCACCCACTCCCTGGAAAACTTTTTTAGAACAATTTGAATTTAATGAATTGCCCAGAGTACATCAAATTCATGGCCTTTTTAATCGCTTCATAGAAGCATCTAATTTGGCAGAAATGGCTCAAGAATATGGTAGTGCTATCAGTTATTTGATGGAGCTTTCAGGAACAGAAATTGCCTTGCGCATACTGACTTTATCTAATCAGTTAGGCGATGAAAACAGAATCATACAAGCACATCAAAGAGTAGCAGAGAGTCTAGAAAAAGAAAATAACTATCGAGAGGCGTTAAAACATTTCCAAAACGCAAATAATTTAGAAGGTGTTAGTAATTGTTATCAGAGACTGGGACAATTAGTATTAGCCATTGAAAACCGTCCTGACTTTACCTCAGAATGGAGACAAGATTTCAGGAAAAATCTACAAAATACAGTCAGAAATCAGATTCATGCTCAAGACTTTTTAACAGCCGTTCGCTTATTAAAATCTCTAGAAGACGTATGGTCTCAAAGATCACAAAAAGTTGAAGTTGAAAACACTCAAAACCTTCTCTTACAAGCACTTACAACTGCTCGTGCTGCTATGACTCGGCAATTAGAAACTTGTGACAATGGAAAGCAAGAAATCTTTAGGCAATGGAGTTTTATAGAAGAAGCTGCCGGAAACTATCTCCAAGCAGCAATACAAGCTGAACAAGCTGAAGATTATTTCACAGCTTCGGTATTGTTTGAACAAGCGGAAGCCTTTGGTCAAGCAATAGTCGCTCTAGAGTCGGTTTCAGAAGATGCTATCCTTCCCCAGAAAAGAGCAGAATTACTTGAACGTGGTGGGGATTTTTTCATGGCCGGTAGCCTTTACGAAGGTTTGGGAGAAATTGAACAGGCGATCGCTATGTATGAACAGGCTTCAGAATTTACCAAAGCATCCCAATTACTCAGACAACAACTCGGTGATGAAAAAGTGGTTTTTGATGCCCGTTACCAGCAATTATTGACAAAAGCAGGTCGTATCGAAGAACTCCCTCAATTATGTAGTACCTTAGCACACAAAACCGAACGCTCCAGTGATGAAAAAGCACGGTTATGGCGAAGAATTAGGGACCTAGGAGAACTAGGTTTAGTCGGTCAACAATGGCTAGATTTAGTGAAAATTGAGCTTCCTAACCTTGAACGTCAAAATCGACAAAGATTTGGGGCACAGGCTAGTGGATGGATAAAAACAGCCACTGAGCAGGTTTTAAGAGAATACACCAATGCCATCGGACTTGATTTAGGAACGACCAATAGTGTAGTTTGCCTTTATAACAAGCGATCGCAAGAACCAGAAGTGATTGAAAGTTTAGGAAAACGACAATTTCCCTCAGTTGTTGCCATTGATCAAACAGGAAAGGAAACCATCGGTGTTCCCATCTTAAACTTATTAGCTCAATCCCCTCGTGGGATTATTACTAAAGCTAAACGACAAATGGGAACTGATGTAACATTTCAGATAGGAGAACAAAAATATCGGGCGGAGGAAATTTCGGCCCGATTTATCAACCATGCTCATAAATTAGCTCAAGACTATCTTAAGGAAAAAATTGCGCAACGAATCTCCACTATTGCTTCTGAAACTATCAATTTTGTTCCACCCACCGATTGGGTTAATGAGATGGTTGAGAAATATCCTCCTACCATCCCCCTAACCAATATTGTTATTACTGTACCAGCCTATTTTAATGAGGTTCAAAAACAAGCAACAAAAAGGGCTGCGGTTATTTCTGAAAATTCCCTTCTACGATTAATTCATGAACCGACAGCTGCTTGTATTGCTCAGCAAAGGTACAACAAACATGAAACCATTTTAGTTGCAGATTTGGGAGCCGGAACCTTTGACCTTTCAATTGTTGAGGTAGGAGAAGGGGTTTTTGAAGTCAAACAAATTGAGGGAGATAACACCCTGGGTAGTGCTGATTTAGACGAATTGCTCTACACCCATTTTGAGAAGTTTATTCGGGAGCAAACAGGGGTGGAAATTCCTCGTAATAGCCAAGTAGCGACTCGTTTACGTCAAGCCTGTGAAGAACTTAAGATAGAACTATCTTCCCAAAGTATTTGGACTATTAATTTACCTTATCTGGTTGGAGAACATACCATTGAACTCTCTTTAACCAGAGAAGAATTAGAACGCATTGCTTCTCCTTGGCTCGAAAGAATTCGATTAACTTGTCACAAAATTAAGGCCAAACCAGAGCGAATTTTGCTGATCGGTGGCGGGTGCTTAATGCCAGCCGTTTGTGACTGTATTCAAGCAATATTCCAAGTCGACATTAATTATGATATCGAGCCCTTAACAGCAGTTGGGCGTGGTGCAGCAGTACAAGCAGCAATTCTTATGGGTGATTTGGAGAATACCCTATTACTTGATATTACCCCCTTTGGTTTAGGCATTCAGTGTGTTGAAAATCCGAATACTCCTGAGCAAAGATTCATGTTTGATTGTTTGATTCCTAAGCACACTAGCATACCAACTCAAGAAAAAAAATGTTATTCAACGGCGAAGGATAATCAAACAAACGTCGAGATTCAAATATTCCAAGGAGAATCCTTAAATCCTCAAGAAAATTTTAAGATTGGAAAGTTCATTCTTATTGGAATTCCTTTAGCAAGGGCAGGTGTTCCACAAATAGAAGTTACTTTTGATATTGATAAAAATTGTTTGCTTACGGTTACTGCTCGCGATTTGGGTACTGGATGGCACACCAGTATTGAGATTGCTGATTCCCACTTATTAACACCTGCTCAAACCCATTCCCTAACAGAGCAATTTCGGCGTTCTCAAGTCTATCAACAAAATATTACCAATTTGCAAAAAATCAGTTTAGAGTTAACTGTCATCTTGGATGATGTTAAAAACGTCAATCTCGTTTACTTGTCAGTACGTTTTCAGCAAAGAATTCAAACCTACGAACAATATCGTCAACGCTATGCAGTGACAACAACGGATAATGATACTTTGTTTACTATTTATCGAGAGCGCAATTCTCTAGAGGATACAACCAGAGTTGCTCTTGATCAATGGGATAGTTTGAGTCAGAGTGTTCGTCTTTGGTTAGAGAGATACCGTTCCTTAAATTGGCGTTCTACAGATATTAATGCCCAAGTGCAGCAATTGCTGGATCACGGAATTGGATTGACTCAAAGAACCAATCAAGCCAAACTCAATATCAATGACATCGCTACACAATATCAAAGATGGTTGAGTATTCTGGAAAATCTACCCCTCAATCAAGAAGGGAATGCAGAACAACTCGCTCGACATCTTCTCAGTTTACAACGCTATCCAGAAGCAATAACCCAGTTTCAAAGATTTGATCCTCCTTTATCTTTAGCACAAATAGAACTTGGGTTAGAGATTTTTGCCCGTTCCCGACAACGGGAAGATTATACAAAATTGCTTTTAGAGCATCATCAATCTCTTGTTATTCATCCTCCTGACTTAGAAAATCTCAACAATGTTATCCAAAGTTACAGTTCTTCTTTGGTGTGGATAGAAGTCAATTTAGCTGGATTAACTATCAACGGAACTGGTTTTGTTATCAGTCCTCATCAAATAGTCACTAATCGCCATCTTCTCATAGATGAGAAAACTGGAAATTGTGTTACATCTGCAACAATTCGTGTCATTAGTCAAAAAGGAATTTTGAAAGTAACCTCTATTTATTTACCTAGTTTTGGAAATGATGATCTAGCTATTTTAAATTTAGAAGAAGACTCTATAAATATTAATCCTTTGAGATTAGGTTTTTCAGAATTAGTTCAGGTAGGAGAAAGGATTATACACCTTGGTTTTTCTTCTGCTCAAAGAAATATTTCTACAGAAAATATCTACTGTAATACTGGATTCGTTAATCGTATTCGGCCTAGTAAATTTTGTAGCGAGAGGGTTCTAGAAGTAAGCATTACTCTTCAAGGAGAAATCAGTGCTTCTCCTGTTTTGAATCAATGGGGAGAAGTTATTGGACTTTTAACTAGAGATTATCATAGGGGACAGAGCCCCACTGAGCAATCATTTTATGGGATTCCAGTTAATTTATTACGCCGTCTGTGTTCTGAAATTGATCATTCTCAAGATATTTCTTAAAAAAAATGGAACTAAACCTTTATAAACAAGAGATCGCTAATCTTTATAATCAACGAAGTGATAGTTACGAGCAGGGTAATTTTCACCCTAAACTTGCTGATTTATTAATTAATTATGTTCAAATTAAACCTCGGCAAAAGGTTTTAGATATTGCTACAGGAACTGGATTAGTTGCCATTGAAGTTGCCAAAAAAGTAGGAATTAATGGTTATGTTTTGGGAGTTGATATTGCTGATTTAATGTTACAAAAAGCGCAAGAAAAAACTCAAGTTTTGAATTTAGATAACCTTGAGTTTTTGAGGGCAGATATTGAAAAAATAAATTTATCTTCGAGTGATTTTGATGTGATTTTCTGTTGTGCAGCAATAGTAATTTTTAATGATATCTCTTCAATTTTAAAGCGTTGTTATCGTTGGTTAAAACCTGGAGGAAATTTGGCTTTTAATTATTGGTCTAAAAACTCTTTTCTTGAAGGATATATTCTTAAT
>JASJEA010000217.1 GCA_030064935.1 Crocosphaera sp.
TGCGCCTTAAAAGGCGGGGTTTTAGACCCAACTATTTTCGATAATTGGTGATTTTCGAGGCATCGAACCTCGAAAATCACACGCTCTACCTCCCCACTCCGCAAGCTGAGAGTGGGGACTCCCGCTTATTCCGTTGAAGGCTTGAAACCAGTTTTGCCCTCAAAAATTACGATAATGGGTAAAGCCCAAATTTTTTTAGCGAAACCCCAATCTCCTCCAGGAAAATCAGTCCCTAAATTTTAAGTTACGATTGGGGAACTTTTTGAATGTCTCAAAATAACAATAAGGGGTATATTCTCACCCCATTAAAATGACATTATCAATGACATGAATTACCCCATTATCTGCTTCAATATCGGCTGCAATAACGGTGGCATTTTTAACTTCAAAACCTTCAGAACAGTCAATAGAAATCGGCGAGCCTTCCAAAGAAATGACAGAATCAACTTTGACCAGATCAGCCTTCATTAACTTACCAGGAACCACATGATAGGTTAAAATACGAGCCAACTGAGGTACATTTTGTACCAAAGTATGAATGGTTCCTGGAGGCAATTTAGCAAAAGCATTATCGTTAGGAGCAAACACTGTAAACGGCCCCGAACTTTTTAAAGCCTCTACTAAATTGGCTGTTTTCACCGCAGTTACCAAAGTTTCAAACCCTTCTGTATTAACAGCAATGTCGACAATATCGGCCATAGATTTCAACTTAAATTTTCTTAATTGTTTCTCTTTATTATAAACTAAAAAAGAGAGCCAAAAAACAAGGGTGAGTTAGGTAAATTATGCACAACAATGGTGAAGCGCAATCAGGAAGTTCTTACTTCCTTAAACCCACCCCAAGCATGAATAATAAAGCTGACTCAATTACCAACTTAATAAGGGTTGAAAGCCATGTTTCACCGACGCTTCTCCTATTTGTTCCATTTTAGTCACTGTAATTTGATTTCTTCCCCAAGAAAAATTCGTATGCCATTGTTCAAATTCCAATAAAATCGCTTCGGCAAAACAAGCAAACATTTGACGGGAAGGGATATCCATACTAACAATTTCCATAATTTTCCAGTCAATATCCAGGGAATGTTCTACGATCCCTCCCTTAAGAATATAAACATCGGGGTGTTTAATTTTCGTATCTAAATTCTTAGGATAACCACCGTCCACAATTAAACAGGGTTTCTGGAGAGTTTGGGCATTAATTTCAACCCCTTTGGGCATACTAGCCACCCAGACGATGACATCAGCTTGAGGCAGGGCTTCTTCTAGTCCCATAATTTTACCCCTTCCTAACTCATCCTGTAACCGTTGTAATCGTTCTTGATTACGGGCAATTAATAAAAGTTCCTTAATCTCCGTCTTGCGATCCAACCAACGACAAACAGCACTGCCGATGTCTCCTGTTGCGCCACAAACAGCTACCGTTGCCTGAGATAAGTCAATTCCCAGTTTAGCCGAAGCTTGTTCCACTTGACGACAAATAACATAAGCAGTGTGGGTATTCCCTGTAGTAAAGCGATCAAACTCTAAAGAGACATTGCGGACCTGTTTATTGTCTTTGAGGTTAAATTCCTCAAAAATAATCGAAGAAAAGCCCCCTAATGCCGTGATATTAAGGTCGTTTTTCTGTGCTAAGGCCATCGCGTTTAGTATTTTGCGTATCGCTGCTTTAATCCGTCGATTCATCAGCATTTCTGGCAAAAAACAGGACTCAACATACTTACCGTCGATGGTTTGCCCTGTCACACTGGTAACATGGAAATGGTCGACGATTTGTGGTGGTGCAGAACACCAGAAATCAAGCCCCTGATTGGCGTATTCAGGATAGCCAAGGGCATCAGCAACGGACTGGGCGTGTTCTAAACTTGTAAGATGACCGATCAGACCAAACATTGATTATTCTATATGATAATTAAGCAAAAAAGAGACTAAATTATAGGAAAAAGTTAAGACTCTTAACAATATTACCGTAATAATTTGATCATTGATCAGTTTTATCTGTGTTGATGATCTGTCCCGTCTTGCAAAAGGCGTTATCCTAAATAGTAAAGATGACGGTTAACTGACCAACTTATGTCGAAAATCGAAACTAGAACCGAACCCATGGTATTAAACATGGGGCCTCATCATCCCTCAATGCACGGAGTATTGCGTCTTATTGTTACCCTAGATGGAGAAGACGTAATCGACTGTGAACCTGTGATTGGGTATCTTCATCGGGGGATGGAGAAAATTGCGGAAAATCGTACTAATGTCATGTACGTTCCCTATGTTAGCCGTTGGGATTATGCGGCAGGAATGTTCAATGAAGCGATCACCGTTAACGCACCTGAACAATTGGCGGATATCGAAGTTCCTAAACGAGCCCAATATATTCGGGTTATTATGTTGGAACTCAACCGTATTGCCAACCATTTACTATGGTTAGGGCCCTTTTTAGCAGATGTTGGCGCACAAACTCCCTTTTTCTATATTTTCCGTGAACGGGAAATGATTTACGATCTTTGGGAAGCAGCCTCTGGAATGCGCTTAATTAATAATAATTACTTCCGTGTCGGCGGGGTAGCAGTAGACTTACCCTACGGTTGGATCGATAAATGTGAAGACTTCTGCGATCATTTTGACCCCAAGGTGGATGAATATGAGAAGTTAATCACCAATAACCCCATTTTCCGCCGTCGTGTGGAAGGAGTGGGAACCATTACCCGTGATCAAGCCATTAACTGGGGACTATCTGGACCAATGTTACGAGGCTCTGGGGTTAAATGGGATCTCCGTAAAGTAGATCATTACGAATGTTATGACGACTTTGACTGGGAAGTGCAATGGGAAACTGCAGGAGACTGTTTTGCCCGTTATTTGGTTCGTATTCGGGAGATGCGCGAGTCTGTTAAAATCATTCGTCAAGCTTTAAAAGGCATTCCAGGAGGTCCTTATGAAAACCTAGAAGCCAAGCGCATGATGGAAGGGAAAAAGTCCCAATGGAATGATTTTGACTATCAATATATTGCCAAAAAAGTTGCTCCTACTTTTAAAATTCCTGAAGGAGAACATTATGTACGCTTAGAAAGCGGTAAAGGAGAATTGGGGATCTTTATCGTTGGTAAAAATGATGTTTTCCCCTGGCGTTGGAAAATCCGCGCCCCTGACTTCAATAATTTACAGATTCTACCCCACCTATTAAAAGGAGTGAAAGTTGCTGATATCATGGCAATTTTAGGTAGTATTGATGTCATTATGGGGTCTGTGGACCGTTAAAGTTTTCAGTCCATAATCATTAATTATTGAGGGGTTTTGTCCCCTCTCTTTTTTGGCCTTAATTTATAATAAAAGCAGTCCCCTAGTCGACACTAAGAGGACTCCGAACTAAGAGGACTCCGATAAAATAAATACTACTCATAGTTTAACTCATGAATGAACCAGTGACCATCAAATATTCTTTAGAAGACGTTTTACAACGTATTGAGAATAAACTAGATAAAAACCAGAAAAGTGTTGATCAAAAACTAGATAATATCCAAAAGGATGTTAATCAAAAACTGGATAACATACAAAAGGAATTCAATCAAAAACTAGATAATATCCAAAAGGAATTCAATCAAAAACTAGATAATATCCAAAAGGAATTCAATCAAAAACTGGACAATGTCCAAAAGGATGTTAATCAAAAACTGGATAATATCCAAAAGGATGTTACTGATCTCAAAGTAGGACAGGCAAAACTAGAAGAAAAAGTGGAAGGTTTAGCCAAAAGATTAGATTATCAAGAGTTTATTAATCGTGGGGTAGTCCTCGGTTTGATTGTTGCTTTGTTAGGGGGTTTAGCTAAAATGTTTGGATGGATTGGTAATTCATAATTTTAAAAGCCCTATAGCCCATTCATAAATCAACTACAGGGCTTTTTTATCCATGATTAAATAAGAACAGCCTTGCGTGCAGGAACTAACTGTTTATGGGCTAAATATTCATGAATTTCTAACGGTTTTAATTTACAAAGGTCTTTTGCTAATTCTTCAAGTTTAATTTTTCTTGGTAAATGAGGTGTTAAAGACTCACGAACAAATCCTAACATTTGCGGTTCAGCCACCAATAAGATTAAATGGGATTCCCATTGATCGAGAAGTTCTGTAATTTTCTGAGTAATATCCTTAGCAAAATGACGTTCATACTCACTGATATGGTTTTGACGATGATCATCATAGCCATGAACTTGATTTCGAGATCCTCGGTTACGCCCTTTGGTATTAGCCCATAATTCTCTTCCTGACATTTCTTTAGCAGCATTGGTTAAACATTGATGTTCCACCAAATTAGGACTTGACTGATATTCAGGAAATTCTGCCTCTTCTAAGGTGAAGAAGCGAGCTTTTGTACCATCCATAACAGCGACGAGAGCTTGATTCATATGACTTTTTGATAGAATTCTCAAGATCCTCATCTTAGCAAGCAAGTTTGTATTCTAGAACACTTTGGAATAAAGCTTAAAATTTAGAGAAGAAACTAAAGGTTTTCTCGGTGAAAAACCTTAATAAAGTCTTTAAAGTGTAATGGTTTCAGCAAATTTACGAATTCTGCCCACACCCTACATCCTATACTCACTAATACTTTATGAAGCAGGTGCAAGATTTGGAAATAGGAATGTAATAAGAAATCCTGTTGAATACCATACTTTAGGATGAGATAAGCAGGGGGAGCAGAGGAGGCAGAGGAGGCAGGGGAAGATAGATTTACAATAGCAATTTTAACGTTTACTGATTAAGCGGATTTGATATAAGCATGGGAACTCCCTGTGAAAATAGCAAGTTCCCATGCTTATCGAAAAAAAGGGTTCCAAGCCCCCTCTTTCAAGGGGATGAAAAGCCGTCGAGGGATGGCGAGGTTTCCTCGCCATATCCAATTAACCAAGAGAAGAAGAATTTTCCTTGTTTCAAGCCTCCAACCTGAGGATTTCGTAATTCTAAATTCTCAATTCTAAATTCTACATTCTGATTGACTACTTACTGTTTTTTCGATAAACTCCCAAAAACTAAACTGTCGCTAGAGAAAATTCCGCTTCAACAATGAGGTCATTGTAATCAAAATCGGTTGCATCCTCAAAGCCGAATCTATTATCGCCCAAAAGACGAACCCGGTCTTGACTATCACCATTTGCCCCCAAGAAAGGAAAATAAACTGATGATAAATCAATCAAAGAATCGGGAGTATTATTAACCACAATAAATGGGGCATACAGACTACCTCCATTTAAATTTGAAGAAACAGTTAACGTTTCTCCGCTTTTGGTGTGTAGTCCAATATTTGAGACTTGACGAGATAGAGCCGCCTCCGTATAACCTGCATCTCCAGGGTTTAAACCATTAATGGTTCCTGTGATATCATCAATTTCATAAAAACCAACATAGTTGTTATAGTTGGCACTTCGAGTTACAACAAAATCAACGCTAACGACTTCATTGGCAAAATTTCGTAGATCAAAAAATTCTCCTTCATTATCACTTTGTAATAGAGAAATAACTTCATTAATATCTGAAGGCAATTCTTCAAGGGAATTAATGTTATTAGAGGAAACCTCCTCAGAAACAGTTTCCACAACAGGAAGAAGAGCCTCCACAGATTCATTATCAAAGTTTTGAGACTGACTACTATTACTGAAGACAAAATCAGAGATACTGAGATCCGTGGACTCAATGCGGCGTAAAATAACTAAATCTCGTTCAAAAGCATGGATAATAGTATTGCTACCGTCTTCAATGAGCTCCAAATCTGCAAAACCGAGATCCGTCGTTGCCAAACCGATAACATCTTCCCCTATGGTGAAGTCGGTAATTGTATTGGTTTCCGTGGGGAAGTCAACTGAGTCAGTGACGATCCAAAATTGATCTTCTCCAGATCCTCCAGTAATAACATTATCCCCTCCAGCAGATCCAAAAAACAAAGTGTCATTTCCAGATCCAGCAATAATGCGGTTATTAGTACCAGCAAACAGGAAGTCATTACCAGATCCCAAGTCAATGCGATTTCCACCTGGAGCAAAGGTAACATCGACATAATCATCACCGCTACCAGTGAAGAGATTTTGTTCATCTCCAATAAATTCTGTGTCTCTTGGATCTTCGCTGTCAAAAACATCATTTCCAGAGGTTGCAAAGACATTCTCAGGAACATTGATTGTCGGATTGACAATAAACTCACTCACAACAATTGGAGTTAGAGAAATAATTCTTTGGGGATCAGAAAGTAATTCTTCTTCCGAATAAGCTTCAATCCCATAAGTAATGACTTTCAGTTGTTGGGTTTCTGGATCAATATCAAACCTTGTCCATCCATAAGTATGACCAGCAAAATAATCACCTTGCAGTAAAGTTGCATCGATTAACCCCTCTGCCTGAGGAAGATTATTATTAAGACCTAATGGATCAAATCCTAATGGAGTTAATAAGGTGTCGTTGATGATTTGTTTAACAAAGTCATCTCTGTCATCAATCTCATCATCCATATCAGGGGCAATGGGGAGAGAATCATAAAACCCTTGAAGCTCTTCGTCTCCTGCGGTAAAAATGTTAGCTAACAATTCTCCTGTAGGGGCATCAAAAGCAACGGCTCCGGTGGTGATTTCAAAGACATTGGTGGCAATTTGTTCCCCATTAGGTTCTTCTTGATAAGTCAGGTTATTAACAAAGGTGGTATGAATATCAGCCGCCACAAAAACCACATTATTGATCTCATTTTCATCAATAAACTTGAGTATTTCTGTGCGTTCTTGACTGTATCCTTCAAAGGCATCTGTATTAATACCAGGAAAGATGTTTTGTATGGGTTCAGGAACCATGACAAACTTCCAAGTAACCCCGTTATTGTCTGCTGCTAATAAATCTTCCTTGAGATCAGCAAGTTGTACACTCCCTAATAAGGTGCGATCTTCGGTTAAAGAAGCATTTAATACCTCTAAGCGATCGCCAAGATCGAGGAAATTTTCAGGGCCAGGTAAAGCGGTATCACGGAAAGAACGGGTATCTAAGACGAAAACGGCTGCATCACTGCCATAGTTTTCATGGCGATAGAGTTGTCTTTCGCCATTAAATCGTTCATCCCCCACATCCCCATAAAACTCGTCTCTGAGGGGGTTATATTCTTGGAAGGCTTGCAGGCCATTTTCATAGAGTTGCGTGTCATTAATCAGCCCTTCTGTTTCGCTGAAGCGATCATCGGTGTCTGCTGTTGCGCCCCCTGCGAAATCATTAGTTACCTCATGATCGTCTATGGTTGCAAGGATCGAAGTGTTAGCCCGCAACTGTTCCCAAACATTCAAACCGAGGCGACTATCATATACTTCACTGTGTTTGGCCCGATATTCTTCAATGGTTTCGACTTGCTCTTTGCGGGTTCCATCGGGGTTTTTCACTGCATCAGAACCTATGTCTGCGTAGATGGTGTCTCCATGTTCAACAAAGAAGTCGAGCTCCATATCCACAGCGTTACTGATAGCGGGATAGGGAGCTAACTCTCCACGCCAGTCTCCTGATACCCCAAAGCTTAAACCTGCATTGGTTCCCAAGGGTGCAGAGGTTTTAAAGGTTCCGATGGCAGTGTCGCCGGCTGCATCTGTTGCGCTATAGTAATAGCGGGTATTGGGGTTTAGCTCCGTAATCTCCACTTTGACAGGAAGGTTGGGATCGCTTACGGTGAGGGTTTGTGCCCCAACAATGGAACTGAAGTTAGGATCGGTAGAATATTCAAAGGTGATGTCTCCAGTGAAGAGACTGCGCGCCCAAAGAACGGTACTATCTTGGGTAGTGTCGCCACTAGCCACTCCATTGATTAAAGAGTCGGGGTTTGGGTTGCGAGGATCGTAACTTTCTGTGTCTAATTCAAAGAAAGGTAGGGTATTACTTAAGTTTTCTAAGTCAATATATTTGAAGTTGGTATTAAAGTTTTGAATTTCCCCATCTTCTGGATCTTGAAAGACGGTTGCTTCTTCATTTGAGCCGTCATGAACCACTAAAAGTCCCTTGGGGAATTTGTCTCCTAAAGGAACATTAATGATATCGATACCATCAGTTTCCTCTACAGCGTCAATACCATCATTTTCACCGATGACAAAGCTACCTAAATAAGAGTTACTTCCCCCTCGATCATAGACAGCAAAGGAACTATCTCCTTGACTGGATGCTAGTAAATATCCGGTGCCATCTTCTCCATAATAAATGGTTAATCCTTCCACATCTGCGATTAGGTTACTATTAGGATTAATATCGTTAACGGTATCAACAATGGTTCCTGTATTACTACTATCTGGTTCCGCTAAAAACCTCCAAATTCCAAATTCCTCTTGTCCCACATATAAATAGCCTAATTCTCTGTCAACTACCATGCCTTCTACCTGGGCATCTTCTGTTTCACCACCAGGAGGAATGGGAACGGAAAAAGTGCGAACAATTTCAGTATTAATGTTACCTTCTCCATCAGAAACTAATTCTAACTGCGCAATTTGATCTCCATCTCTTTGAGAAACAAAGGTGTAAACTTTTCCAGTTACGGGACTTGTATAAGTCGCTACGCCATAAGCTGTTGCTTCTCCATCATCAACCCCAAAAATGGTCTCTAAAATATTAGTAGAAGTAATATCTGTTAACTGTTGAGTTGCGGGATCAATTTCAAAGATAACTAAAGTATCGTTTAGGCGATCGCTTACTACTGCAATATCAATAATATTGCCATCTAAGTTAAACCCATAAACTAGATCAACATTGTTATAGCGAATATTATCAGGGGTAATTCTTTGTACTTCTTGTCCCTCTAAATCATAAACAGTTAATCCCCCATTTTTTAGAGTTGTAATGACTAAACTTTGTTCAACATCTGTGGGATGAACATAAATAGCGGGATCATCAGAATCAGGACCTTCTACAACATTAGGATCGTTAGGATCGTCAAAACGAATTTCGCTAGTAGTTTCTGATGTTGGAGTAACAAAGGGAATAGAATTAATGTCCAATTCAAAGGCAAGAAATTGACTTATTTGAGCATCATTAAAATTGTTATCACTCGCAACAATTAAAGATTGTAATCCATTGGGCAAAGTAGGGCCAAAAGCTAGAGCTTCGCTGTTATCTAGGCGTACTCCCAATTCATCAAAATCAATTAATAACCGTTTTTCTGCAACCTCATCTACATCAAATAGACCATTATTTGGATTATTAGTATCAATAGCTAAACTATCAAACTGACTAATATCTGTCGCCCCTTGTAAACGAACTTCATAGAGGCGAATATTGTTGCCTACACCAGAAGCAAATGAACGTTCTAAGGACAAGAAAGTACCAGTATTATCAAGAGCAAGTAATTCAACTAAACCATTATCAGCAAAGCCTCCAGGGGGGTTAGAATCATTAGGAATAGGATCGGTAAAATAGAGAAATTCTCGGCCTGGTGTTCCTGTTTCTAAGTCATATTGAAGGATACGAACTGCACTTTCATCTTCTAAAGTTGAATTGGTTCCATCTTGCCATAAAGCATTTTCAACTGCTGTATATAAATAGCGTTCATCAGGGGTAATGGTTAAACTTTCAAAGGCTTGATTGTTGCGAATACCACTACTTTGATCAGCAGTTGGTGAAAATTTATTAGGTACAGGTAAAGTATTAAATTGTTCTCCAGATAAAGAAAACTCATTGACGAATGGGGCAACTAAATTATTAGCATTTCCTTCAGAAGAAATGAATAAAGTGTTGCGAGACGTTAAAGCAATGCCTTCTGGATCAACAACATTTTCAGTAAAGGGAGTGCCTGATTCATCCAATAAGGTTGTAAAACTAACAATATTGATGTCATTTTCATCTAAAATACCATCACTCAAATCAATATCTAAATTGTAGAATCTAGCATCATTTCTTTGACTGCGATCATCTGACAATCCATAATAAATATCATTATTTGGATCATAAGTCAGTCCTGAAATACCACCAAACTCTGTCCCTTCAAAGGTAAACCCTGTATCAAAAATAACCTCACCGATAAAGTTTAAATCGGTCACAGTTTTACGAGTTGAATCAATCATTGAATCCTCCACATTAATATCGGTATAAACTAAACGATGATCAGAACTAGGAAATGGAAAGTCTCCTACTAAATTAAATAAAGAATCATCAGCAGTAGGCCAAAAAACTCCTGAGTTGGTAACTTCTAAATTCTCAGAAGGTAAGACATAATCAACCCGTAAATTGCCGGGACTATTATCATTAAAATCTGCTGTATCAAAAGCAGGATTTCCCTGATGACTCTCATTGATATTTCCTTGTCTCAAAGAAGCATCTACACCCCCATCGCTACTAGGATTCATAACAGTATTAATCTGGGGATTATCTAATAATTGATTAATGGCACTATTAACACTATCTCCATCAAAAGGATCGGCATTTTGATCCCCAGCAATGACAAATTTTGTACCCGCTTTTAAGCCACCAAAATTACCTTGATCATCATAAATATAAGCACTGTTTCCAGGGGTAATATAATCTGCCCAAAAACGAATTTCATCATGATTTCTGTTACCATTTTTATCTTCTGGTCCATCAAAAACCGGTGGTGTAGGATGACTTACCAAAAAATGAACAGTTTCCCCATCAATAATTAAAGGTAAATCCCAATGACTTTTAGAAGATAAACGGAAAACGTCTAACTCTTCTTCTGAATAAAAAGACTCTCCAGTGTCGGTATCAATAGGTAATAAAGCCCCAGGCATATCCCTCCATAAAAAATTCTGAAAGGTTCTAATATTATCAAAATCAATAGGATACTTGGAATAAACTGCCATGCCAAATTGACCGGGAAAATTTCCAAAGCCAAAAGCATCATTACCATAACCAGGTTCCCCAGGTGTAGTAACCACTTCACCGTTATTATCTAAATCAAAACCAGAGGCAATTCCTGTATTAGAGGGAGCAACATAAAAATAGGGATAATCAACAGGATTAACGCCGTTTTGACCGACGTTTAAATAATTATTTTTAAAAAGTTCAACCGCTTCATCTTCGGAATCAAAATCAAACTCATTAATTAAAAGAACATCAGGATTAACCCGTTGAATTATCTCCGTAACTGTTTGAGCTTGGGCATTATCTGAAGTAGTTAACTCAGCTATCAATTCCCCTTCATAATTACGATTTAAAGAAGCATTAAATGTAGCAAAACGAACCATAATTTTATAGCCTAAATTTAAAATAGAATTAGTGTCTATAGAAAGGTTTAAAAAGGGTTACAAAATTGAGTTGATGAGAACAACAGAGCAGTATGGGGTGGGTATTGCCCACCCCAAAGACAACAATTAATTAAGCAAAAACGAAGTCAGATTCACTCAAGGTGTCACTACGAACAATGGCTAAATCTTGACCTAAGCCATTAATGATCGTTTCATCACCATCTACGGTTAACATTAAGTCTGCAAAACCGAGACTGGTAGCACCTAAGCCAATGACATCGTCTCCACTGGTGAAGTCAGTGATAACATTTGCCATTGCAGGTAAGTCTCCTTCATCAGTCACAATCCAGAATTGATCCATTCCTGAGCCACCAGTAACAATGTTGTTACCTTCACCAGAACCGAGGAATAACACATCATCTCCAGAACCAGCTACAATGCGGTTGTCACTGCCAGCAAAGAGAATATCATCACCGCTACCCAAAACAATGCGGTTGCCACCAGGGGCAAAGGTAACATCCACATAGTCATCATTCGATCCGGTAAAGAGATTTTGATTATCGCCAATAAATCCAGTATCACCAGGATCTTCGGTATCAAAATTGTCCTCATCGGAAGAGCCAAAGACATTGCGAGGAACCTCTACCACATCCAAAGAAGTATCTTGGATAGTAACGGTGACACTACTCTCATCGGTGGGAACATAACCAATGTCATCAACCAAGGTGTAAGTAGTGGTTTCATCACCTTCTGTGGTCATATCAGCAACAGTGGTAAAGGTAACACTGGCTGAAGTTGCTCCTTCATCGATGGTGATAGCAGAACGCGCGAACTCATCTCCTTGTGGGGTTAACTGCTCTAAGTTACTGGCATTGGTTAAAGTTGCAGGAAATTCGATGTCTCCAAAAGCACTATCGGAGTCCATCTCTGAGAAGACAACCCTCAAACCCCCTTCAGGGGCTGCTTCATCCAGGGTAAAGGTTAGGGTATAGGTTTGACTGTCTTCAGAAACCATTGTGGTATCCACCGTTAAACCCACTTCAGCAATCATTCCCACACGGGGATCTACGTCTAAAGGTTGGGTTAATTTGATGGTAATGATTTCATTGTTATCAATATCAGGACCGCGGCCAATGGAGAAGGGATAGTTATTATCATTGGCCACTAAGATGGTTTCTTCATCGATAATCAAAACATCTTCAATGGTGACGAAGGGGAAACTAAAGAGAGTCTCACCATCATTATTGAGATCGTTGGGATCAGCAATATTTAAGAGATCC
>JASJEA010000060.1 GCA_030064935.1 Crocosphaera sp.
TATCAGTAGCAGTTTCTCCTCCGTCTAAATTATCAAATTGACTGTTAGGATCGTAGCTAAAGGTTCCATCATTGTTAATGGTTAATAATGCACCTGATTCTAATGTAATGGGAGTCTCTTCTGTAAAGATTGAGCCATTGATTTCAGTAATAGTTAATGAGTCATTGTCTACATCATAATCATTGCTCAAGAAGTTATCATTAATAATGGTTGCTTCATTGGTAGTGTAGTTATCATCATTTACCACAGGAGAATTATTACTAGGAATTGAGTTTTTTTCGGATAACACAATGTTACGGAATTGACTATTAGCGTTAGCATTAGCGTCGTCGTCGTTGGTTAAAATAAGGTAATTAATGTCTCCTGTAATGAAACTTCCTAGATTAATTTCAAAGCTTTGCCAATCATTAATATTAGTATAGTTAAAGTCTCGAATCCCCCAAGTATTTTGACTACCATAGAGGTTAAATATTTTATCGTTACTTAATCCTAAATCATCATCAAAGCCAAGTCCTTGAATTTCTCCTATTTGATTACTCTTAAAATCAAAATTTAGGACTGTATTAGGGGTAATATTATAGTCTATTACTAATGCTTTCCAGGTATTTCCTTCTATAATAGCTGTATTATTAGAGAAAGTTAGAGCACCTAAAATATCCTGATTAGAGTAAGATTGAGAACTATTATCTGAGTAACTGATAGTCGTTCCATTTGCATCAATAGTGAACTCATTTAAGGGTGGTTCAATAGAAATACCCTCAACAGTAATTGTGACGTTTGCACTAGCTGGAATTTGTCCATCACTAATGGTATAACTAAAGCTATCAGTGGCACTTTCTCCTGTTTCTAGACTATCAAATTGACTATTAGGATTGTAGCTAAAAGTACCATCATTATTAATGGTTAATAATGCACCCGATGCTAAAGTAATGGGAGTATCTTCTATAAAGACTAAACCATTAATTTCAGTAATGGTTAAATTGTTATTGTCTAAATCTTGATCATTACTAACAAAGTTTTCATTAATAATGGTTGCTTCATCGGTGATATAAGTATCATTATTAGCAACAGGGGGGCGATTTTCATCTAACTCACCAATCCCTACACCACGAAGTTGAATATCAAATTCTCCTTCGGCTAGAGGTGTTATACGATAACGGCGATCGCCATTAAAGGATTGTAATTTGCTGTTAATATCAAAAGGATTGACAATTTCCCAAGTCAAACCATCATCAAAGGAGGTTTCGAGTTGCACTGAAGTGGTATCAAAATCAACAATTTCTAGGAATTGTTCTGACTGAAACTCTTTAGGATTTAGCTCAAAACTATTACCGTTTTGAATAATATCAAATTGAAAATTTTGACCCGTTGTTGTAATTTTTTGAGACCCTAATTCATTTTCAATTTTGAGTTCAAAGGGTTTTTTGTAGATGGGTAAGCGATCGCCAAAAACGCCAACATCGAAGCCACTATCCTCAAGAGATTGGATATAATTATTGCGGGTGTTTTCGACTTTTGAGACAAAAGTATCAAAAGATTCTGAGATAGTTCCATCTTTTCGTTGCTCTTGAAATGCTTTAAGATTGCCAGCCGCATTACCGTTGAAGGAACCAAAAGAAGTTAAGAAATGTTGGAAAAATTGAATGGCATCACCGTGAGAATCTTTTTGGTAGAAGTCGTTATCTCCTTTTTTTTCTAATTTGACGCTTTCAGTTCCTAGTTCTTCATCAGTACCAAAATGACCAAGTCCAAAGAAACTAGCAATGTTGGAAAAGATACTATCACTCTCAGCATTACTGCTAACAGTAATAACATTCTCAGCATCAGTGTCATTCAACTTCTGATCACTAAGAGAGAAACCTAATATTGTTTGATTGTCACTAAAACCAGGTCCGGCTGGATCGAGTCCGACAATTTCCAGTGGTTTTTTACCAGTTAGTTTGTTAAACTCACGTCCGGCTACCCCACTAACATGAGCCCCCAAACTGTGGCCAATCAAGTGAAGTGAGTCTGGATTGACTCCTTGCTCAGCCAGAAACTTACCAAGTTTTTCCCCTACTTTGGGCGCATTTGTAGCAGCACCAAGATACAAAGCATCACTGAGGGGAGTAAAGCCATTACCTGTTGCGTCGCTCCAATCCACTAAGATAATGTTCACATCGCCGATATTTTCACGAATTAAGATGGCGGTATCGGCAAGTAAATCAGAGTCAGGACCGGTAAAGAATCCAGCCGTTAGGACATAAGTTGGTTTTGAGGTGTCAATTTTACCGTCTAAGGCAATGAAATCCACATTTTTACCATTGTCAAGGGTGGCTTGTTCAACGGATTGGAAATTGAGACTTTGCAAATATTCCTTGGCAGAATCTTGTAGATATTGCTTGACTTGTTGTTGAGATGTTTTATAGAAGTCGTAGCTTTGTAGAGTTTGATCAACTGTTGCAAACCAACCTGCCACATCAGCATTGATGATGGCATCAGTGATATTGATGCCAGTATTACCAAGGAATTCAGCAATATTAACAAATTGAGCGAATTGGGCAGAGCCTTGATCATTAACATCGATGGCGCGCAGACTTGCCAAGGTGGTAACGGTTTGGAAAATATTGGCACTTGCATCTAGCCAGTTGCCTGACTCAATGGCATCCACAGAACCTTTGATTAATTGGGGGAGTTTTTGGAAATTATCGAGGAAATCTGGCGAAAGATTGATGTCATTAGAAAGTTTATCAACGCCCTTAAGAATTGACCCTCCTAAAGCATCAACACTGTCAAGAAATGTTCCTAAAGCATCACCAGATTTTGCGCTTTTGACAGCTTTGTAGCTTTTTTCGAGGAGATCGCTGAGATCCTTAAGCTCAAACCCCTTAAACAAGTCTGACTCCAATCCTCCAAATAAGTCCGGATTGAATTTTTCAAATTCTTTTAGGTAGCTGACAGTTGCACCCACAGCGTTAAACAATGCGCCGGACCAGTCTCCATTAGAGGCGGCTGAAACGGCTGAATTAACTTTGCTGGCAATGGAGAGTCCAGCACGAATACTCTTTAAAGTCCCTTGCTTCAGGGCTAATATACCGGTGAAACTTCCTGCTGAAACAACAGCACTAGCGATAGTGATAATGGTGCCCACACTATCGGTGATAAAGTCCAGGACAGAAATTTGACGGGCTTCTCGCTCAATCTGACGCTGCTCTAGGATATTAGAGAGTATATTACGGGCTTGATCAGCGATATTCTTAGAAATACCGTTTGCATCATCGGCTAAGCGAACTTCTTCTAGAACCCCTAAAACTTGATCCGTCAGGATTGATTTATCTTCAAGGTAGTCATTACGGGTTTCAATGGCAATGAGAAGCTCATCAACGGCAGTTTTGAGGTCAGTTTCTGCTGTTTTTAATAAAGCCGTGTCGTTTTTAAATTGCTCATTGAGGTCATTAAGTTCTAGCTTGTAATCATCGATTTCTTCGCTGAGGCGAGTGGTAATGTCTGTCAGTTGAGCATTAATTTCTGTGGCTTCTTTTCCTTCTAGGGCACTATCAATCTCAGTGAGAACAAGATCTAACTTAGCTTTGACATCTTCGGGGAGACGAGGAGAGACATCTAGGGTTAGTAATTGTTGCTGAAGGGTAATAATCTCTTGGGTGTGGTTGGTGCTTTCTAGAATCGGGTTAATTTGTAAACCATAGTCTCGACCAATTTCAATCAAGGAGTCTTGTAGGGTAGTATAAGCATCTTGTTTACCCAAGACCTCAATTTTGGTGAGGATTTGCTGGCGTTCGTAATTTTTGGACAGTGTATCTAGATAATATTGTTGTTGGGTCGATTCGTCGAGTCCGATGGCTAAATCGCGGGCATATTCAATTTCTAGGGCCGCTAAATCTCGATTTAGGACCTGGACACTGATAAGACTATTGATTATCTCAAGGGTAGGACCTTGTAGATTAGTCAGGGTTTCCTTGCGAGCTTCGAGTTCAAATAATTTTTCCCGTTGAGCATCACTTGCTGTTTCGAGATTCCCGATCTCAAGGAGAAAGTCGTCATATTCTGTTTGGGCTTGGGCGGCCTCGTTTTCTAGTAACTCTTTTTGAGCTTCGGCTAATTCTAGGGCTGTGTCTGCTAAATCTGCTTCTTTCTCCGCCTCTTTTTTGATGGCGCGATATTGTCGTAATTCTTTGAGAAATCGGCGGGCTAACTTAGCATCGGTTTCAGTGGCAATGCCTCCATTTAAAAAGTTGCCTGTGTCGGTAAGTAGGTCACTAAAATCTTGGTAATAAATACCAGCAGCAACGGCAAACCCACGGGCTTTGGCTTCTTCGAGGAGGTTGGTGGCACGAATGTCTCCGAATTCTTTTAATTTTTCCAGTAACTCAATAATTTGAGGCTCAAAGTCATTAACCTCAGTCAGTTTTTCCTGAGCTTGACCAAATAAATTTTTACGGGTGTTGATGTTTTCTGTCAGTGCTTGAATAGCATCAATGGACTCTTTAACCGTAGTCAGACGCTCATCATTGAGGTTGCCTAAATAAGCAGTTAAACGATCTAGCTCACTTGTTAAAACGGTGCTACTATCAAGGGCAGTTTCTGCTAGACTTTGTAACTCTCGTAAATTCGACTTTGCTTCGTCTAGTTGCAGTCTCAGAACAGCGAATTCTGTGCCCCCATTGTTAAAGTAAGCATCGATCAGTTCTAACTCCCGTAATAAGACTTCTTGTTGTGCATCGAGGGCTTCTGTATGTTCATTGAGAGCATCCAGGCGATCGCTCAAAATGGTCTCGTTATCAATAAGGTACTCTAAGGCATCTTCTAGGTAGGTTTTGCCCAGAGGGTTAACAAAGGTATTTTCCCCATTCAAGAAGGTTTGTAATTGATTTTTGACGGTGCTGACACTATCGAGTAAGACTTCGAGACTCTGATTTTTCAACTCAACCCATTCCTGGGTGGTTTCAATGTCACCAAGAGTAGCTAAATTTTGCCTCCGATATTCGGCTTTGATGGGGATAACTTGGTCGTAAACTTGTTGTAATTGAGCGGAACTGTTGTTAAACTCTGTCCACTGACTTTGTAACTTGGTGTAGGCGGTTTCTACTAAAGTTTTGGCGTTACCTAACTCAATTTCTAGGTTTGGTAAGAGGCTGTTGAATTCTGCGATCGCTGTTTGGTATTCTGGGGTTTGTTGATTCTCAACGTCAATGCGTTTAATCAAGTCTTTGAGTTGATTAACATAACCTTCTAGCACTTCTACTTCATCGTTAGCGATTGACCAAGCATCATTGATAGTTTTGGCGGTATTTTTTTGGTTTTCCAGGGAGGAAATAGTGTCTATTCCTTCCTCTACATTGGCACCTCTGACTTGCTCTGCCTGTTTTCGGGCCCTTTCAGCTTGTTTGCTAAATTGTTTGTAATACAGCCAATGGGTGTTAACGTGGGTGATTTGCACATCGACTGTATCTTTACCGAATAGGGAACGGGTCCAAGTTTCACGGGTTTCTGTCCAAGTTTTACTATCAGTGATGGTGAGGCCATATTTATTAGCAAACTCTGTTTTGAGGGCTTCGTGTTGAGCTAAATATTCGGAGGCTGCGTCTTCGTAGAAAGTGGCTGTTTTTTCTAAGGCCAGGGCAGACTGGTTCCGTCGTTTAATTTCCTTGTTAATATCATGGAAATTTTGCTGACTTTCGGCGTAGCCTTCCCGAATATTGGTGATAACATCAACTAGGGTTAGTTCTGTAATGCCGGCCTTGGTTTTTGCCTCTGCAAATGCTTCGTTAACGGTATCAATGGCAGAGGTTAAGGTGATAAAGTCAGGGTTTTCAGTAATTTTTTCTTCTAACCCCTTTAATTCTTCTTCTAAGAAGGCTTCGAGTTGGAAACGCTCAACAGTGATTTGATTAAGATCAAGTTCAATGATACCCCGCAATTTTTTTTCACTATTAGCGGTTTTCCAAACCCCTTCTTGATTCATGAAGACGTAATCACGGTTTTGGGTATTAGTTGAATCTGCCCAGTTACGATAATTTTCTTTTTCACCATCTACCCATCGCCATTTTCCTTCTTTCTCTGCATCATTAAGACCAATCCAAAAGTCTGCATCAGCAATCACTTTACCTTTATCATTACGGGTGAAGATACGCTTGAGGAATTTCTGTTCTTTGACCCCATTGATAGTTACGAGTTTGCCCCCAACAGATTCGGCAAATTCTTGAATTTCCTCCCAAGTACCAACTTCTGGACTGATAAAGTAACGGTTTTCTAGATTTTTTGGTTGATCGGTTCCATCGAGAATAGCATCGATTTCATCTTCTAAGCTCTCAGCTTTTTCCCCTGTATCTCTGTTATTTTGGCGTTGAAGACGATCTTCTAACTCAGCAGCATCATTACTTCGTGCATCGTAGTCAACAGCAACTTTGAGCAGTTCCACCTCTTCAATGGTTAATTGCAGCAGTTGTTCTTCAAAATCGGATACTTGAGTATCAAAGTCAGTTAATAGGGTTTCGAGGCTAGAGAGTTCACTAATATTTTGTTTAGCTGTTGCTAACTGTTGCACTGTTGCGCTACCTAAACCCCCGTTATCGATCAAGTCTTGGATAAAGTCAGTGAGTTGCTCAACTCCTGTCGATAGGTTTTCTGTGCTTAACCCTGTTTTATCAAGAATATTTTTGGTATCTGCTAGGGCAAACCCTTGGTCAGAGAATTGCAGTTCTTGTTTAATCCCTGCTACTTGCTCTTCTAAGGTCTTAGCAGCGTCAATTTTGGCCTCGAAGCTATCAATAGCGTTGTTTACAGCACTGTTGCTATCTTCGATGGCAGTTAAACGAGCATCGACAATGGCTTGAATATCTTGCCGTAAGTCTAGGGTATCTTTGGCGTTGAGATATTTTCCTAGTGCTTGGGGAAGTTTACTATCAAAGGCTTGGAATAGTTTTTGAGCGAGGTTATCGAGACTGTCTAAACTCGATTGAATCTCGATATTGGCTTCATTAACTTCTTCGAGAATCTTCTGTTGCGCATCAATATCATCAAAAACTTCTTGATGGACAATTTCTTTGAGTTTGAGAATGGAGTCTAAGTCTGCTGTGTCATTGCCTGTGACTAGATTTGTATATTCAGTGATAGTGATGCGATCCGTTACTGCTTCTATGACTTCGGCGAGGTTGCCTTGTTCAATGAGAGTGCGGAGGCGTTGTCCTAATTGAATATCATTTAGGGCATCTTTAGCTTGCTCTAGTTTTTCATCAAAGCCACTAACAAGGTTAGGATGTTCTTCCGTCAGCCAATCAGTGATTTCCTCTGCTTGACCTGCTAAAATTTGAGCAAAGTTATCGAGATAGATTTGTGCTTCTGTACCAGAGCCATTTAAGCCATTAACATAGTCCTGTAAAGCTTGTAAAACAGGATTTAAACTATCAATTTGTTCATCACCATCATCAATGGCATCTTTAAAAAGATCGGATGCAGAATTATTAGGATTTTCTGGATCATAAATAATATCTTTAAAGAAGGTAATATCTTGTTCAGAAATCAGTAAACCTACACTAATTAATTTATCCTCTAAGTTTTCTTGTTCGGATAACTCGAAGTCAATATCATTGAATTGTTGTTGAATCTCGGAACGTTGTTCTTCAAAGGTAGAAGTTAGGGCTTTAAACTCACTATCAAGGTTAGTTAGAGCCGCCTCTAAGTTAGAAATATCGGTTTCAGTATCAGTAATAGCAGTTGTAAGACGACTAATTTCTGAATTAACAGTTTCGAGGCGAGATGTTGTCTCAGTTTTTTCCCTTTCTAAACCACTCAAGTAAGCATTGATTGCCTCAATTTCTTGGCTCAAACTGGCAATTTCATTATTTTTAGCTAATAGTAATTGACGAGCATTGGCTAAATTAATTAAAGCATCTTTATAGTTCTGTACTCGTGTTGTGCGCAAGACAATACCATCCGCATCTTCAGACCATTTGAAGAATCCCCCTTCTTTGTTACGATAAAAGTCGACTCTTCCTGTCCAATAATCCACACCTCTTTGACTTTCATTAGGGTTGCCGGGGTCATATCTTAATTTTTCTAATTCATTTTCAGCTTTTGCTTTGTCACTTTCTAAGGTAGCTTTTTCATTAGTTTTAGTGGTGATTTCTGAACTCAATCCCGTATTTTTGAGAACAAGGTTATCCTTCTCTTGTTGATATTGTCCTCGCTCACCTTCTTGTTGAATCAGCGTAATATTTCTTGTCGATAATTGCTCACCTTTACTAATTTTATCTACTGCTGTTGTTACCAATTCTGATAAGGTATTTTTAGCATTTTCAAAAACAGGTATGAGGTCAGACCAAACATTTTTTATTTGCTCAATTTCTTGATTAAATTGAGGTTCTACTTCACCAATTTCTGCTAAGGTCTCTGGAGCAATAGAAAGACGTTCTTTGGTAAATTCTAGCTGTTCAATGTAGCTACTCAAAAGAAGATTATCAGGATATTGAAGGCTATAAAATTCAGCATTAACTAACCATTGATCAACTTGATCGATCTGATTATTTAGGTCATCGTAAGAGGTTAATAAGTCCTCACGTTTGTCTTTAATTGCTTGGAGATTATTGGCAAAATCTTCAAAGGGAATTATATTGCTATGAGCAGATTTTAGATTATTTAAAACCTGTTTAAAAGTTTCATTGTTAGCATTGCCTAATTTTTGTAATATTTCAATGCGATCGTCTAACCATTGAATATCTGCACTTATATCTTCCCCATATTCTTCTACGACTCTGTAAAGCTCTAAAACATTACTTTGTTCTCCTTCATTCAGGTTAATTAGTAGGGGAATAACATCATTATTAAGTAACCTTTGTAAATCATTGATTAAGTCTTGATTTATTCCTATTTCTGATTGATCTAAGAAATACTGACTTTGATTACGGAAGAGGGTTTTCCAATCTTCGATAATTTCTTGATTGTCAGAAAACAAATCTTCGAGAAAAGGAATTTTATTGGCAATTTGTTGTTTCAAAGCATTGATGTTGCCAATACCAGTTTTTAAGTTTGTGATTTCACCTGTTTTGATAGAAACCTCTGAAAATTTGTTATTCAAATCTGTTTCTTTTTGTGAAATCTCTAGAGCATATTCTGCTAACCTAGTATTTTTAAGTTGATCTAGCCTTTGATACTCTTGATTAAAGACTGATTTAAGATCATCACTAACTTCTTGTGCTTTCTCTAGAAAAGTACGAATATCGTCAGCGACATCCCCTAGGTTTTCGACAACTAAACTATTAGATGTATTATCTAGATCGAGTTTTAAATCTATTCCAGCACTAATTTTTGCATTGAGTTGATAGATTTTTATTAATCGTTTTCCTCCAGGGTTAACAGTTTGACCTTGGTTATTTTGTACTTCGTAAGTCGTATCTCTCAACCTATCAACAATGTTAGACCTTTGGTTATCTGTTGCATTATTATTAATAAAAACATCAATTAACTCAGCATATAGTCCTCCTTGACTCTTACTTTTACCAAGGATAGTATAAACTTGTTGAGCTTCTTCTAATAAGTTGGCTATGGTTTCAACTTCGCTGGGAACGACTCCGTTACTAAGATTTGATTCATAGCTAGTCGCAATGTTTTTCAGTTTAACTAGCTCTGTAATAATAGAATCAAAGCTATTTTTGAACTTCCCTAAAGATTTGTCTTCGGCAAAATTACGGGCATTTGTAAACCGTCTGATAATGTCATTAAGTTCTGTCGATGATTGAAGTAAATCCTGAGAAGGATCATTTTCTGCTGTAAAGATTGGGGCGTTTTGAAAACGAGTCCCTTCTGCGAAAAGATTAGCGATCGCTTCATTTATCTCTCCAGTAAAATAGGTCTCAGTTGCTTGTTTACCGTCTCTTAATTCTTGCAACTCAGCGTCTAATTCTGCTTTTTGTTCTTGTAAAATTTGTAGCTGATTCTCAGCATTTTTTAACTGACCTTCTTTGTTTTGTAAATCATTGAGTAAGGGATGAATTTGATTTAAGAACTGCTTAATATCTTGGTGGTTAGTCTCTAAATCAATTTCAATGTTCTTGAAATCGGCAAATGCTTTTTCTTCTTTTTGTTCAATAATTTGCCGTAATTCTTGTTCGGAATAACCCCCTCCGGCTAATTCTTTTAATAATACTTCTAATTGTTGAGAATTATCGGTTAAAACATCTAACTCACGGCGAAGATTATCAGGGCTAATTAGTTGCTTCTGAGCCACTTTAACCGCAATTTCGGCTTCATCGGTCAACCCAGTGGAATCTTTGGCTTCTACGGTGATTTCTAGGCGGGATTCGGGGTCAATATCGATGTCATCCTCGTCGTTGATTACCAGGCGATCGCCTTCAATACGGAATGCTTCGACTCCATCCCCATCGGTATCTACATTTTGCTTGATGCTATAGCTGATTTCATCCCCATTCTTATCGGTAGCTTCCAAAACTTGCACCGTATCACCATTTTCACTATTGCGCTCTACTTCGGAAACAGTGTTTTGAAAATCGGGGGTTTCTGGTGTGTCAAAGTCATCATTCTGGATTAACCCGTAGGCAATAGGATTATTAATGGTTGCCCCAGCAGATGGATTAACCAGTTTTACCACGAAGACTTCATTTGATTCTTCTAAAGTATCTCCAACAACTTCTACTGTAATATACTTAGTTTTTTCACCCGGTGCAAAGGTTACTGTAATTGGTGTGTTAAAAGCACTAACAAAATCTGATCCATCTGCTGATGAAAAACCGGGACGGATGGGAAGATTTTCGAGATCGGGGTTGCTCAGAACAAAATCAACACTAACCTCTGTTAATAAATTTTCTTGTGAGGAATCCTCTGATAATTTCTCTGAACGAGTCAATTTGTAGGAATAGGACACAACACCCTTATCCCCTTCCTGTTTACGGTTAATTCCGTCGTGAAAAATTGAGATTCCAGAAATCAGTTCAGGTTTTTCGGTAACATTAACGGCAATATTAGCGGTGTCTTCTAATTTGCCATCACTAACACGAACTGTAATATCCAAGTCGGGATTATTGGCAAAATTGAGATCATCACTGTCATTCACAATTAATTGATTGTCTTGCACCCGAAACGCATTATTACCGTCACCATCAAGATCAACATTATTGATAATTTGATATTTGAGGGGATCTCCTTCTGCATCAGTGGCCACTAAGTTTCCTACTGAAGTACCAACGGGTGACGCTTCTTCGATGGTAAAGGTTTGATCTTCGATGGTAGGGGGAGTGTTAAGATCAGGTCTAACTTCAACATTAAACGTTGCAGAAGTCTCTAATTCCCCATCACTGGCTGTTACAGTAAAGGGTAAATTAGGATTATTGGCGTTGACAAAATCTTCACTATCATTAACAACTATCTGATTTCCTTCAACGCGGAAGGCACTATTACCATCACCATCGGGATCAGGGTTTTGATCAAGGGTTACAGTAATAGCATCACCATCGGGATCATTGGTGTTAAGTGTAGCGATAACCGTTCCCTCTGGACTATTTTCAACAACACTCGGAGAATTGGGAATAATCTCAATTTCGGGTGCTTCGTTAATGTCTCCTATCAAAACTGTGAAGTTTTTGCTGATTTTTCCACCGTTGGAGTCTGTTGATTGAACAGTAACAGTATAGGTACTCTGAAGCTCGTAATTAAAGCTGGTTTTAGTGAGTAACTCATCACCAACTATCTCAAAGTTTTCTGTCCCAGACAACAATTCATATTCATGAGTATCTCCAGGATTATCTACAGTGGATAATCTGCCAACAACAACACCTGGGCTTTGATTTTCGACAAGTGGGTTATTAGGATCAGGTGTAATTATAATATCGGTAGGTTCAGGGTTTGGGGGCTCAATGGTGATATTAACTGTCTCGAAAACACTACTATAAGCACTGCTGTCTCCATCAAAGAGATTATCAAGGGCAACATTGGCGGTTCCTCCAACAACTCCTTGGGTTTGATCCCAAGCACGGTATTTAAAGCTGGCGTTTACTGTTTCGTTGCCACTAGGAATAAAGCGAATTTTGTTGTTAGCGTCTAATAAACGAGCATTAGACTCACTTACACTGCCAAAGTCTAACCACTGGTTGTTATGGAAATATTGCCATTTTCCATCTAATAAAGATACTTCAATAACGGCGATCGCTTCTGTGACTAAATTATCTGCATCGGTAATAGAACTATCTGGGACAATTTCCCCAACAAAACTACCTTCTGGCTCAAGAGTGGGGTTTGGTGCAATATTCAAAACAGGGGAGTCATTCAAGCCAGATACAGACACAGTCACGGATGCTCTACTTTCAACCCCTTGGGAGTCTTCCATCACATAGGTGAAGGTTTCATTGACGGTTTCACCGGTCTGGAGGCGATCGAAAATACCACGGGGATCGTATTGAATTTGGTTATTGATAATGGCAATTTTTCCTTCAATATTGCTGCCGTCAACACTCTTAATTGTTTTAGTATCACCTAAGTCTAAGTCAACGTCATTGCCAAGAACATCAATTAAAATAGCGGTGTTTTCATCGGTTGTTGCAGTATCATTTTTGGCTTCTGGAGCATCATTTACCCCGGTAATATTAACTGAAATGTTAGCTGTGCGAGTTTCACCAGAGGGATCTTTAATGGTGTAGGTAAAGGTTTCGGTTTGAACAACTCCTTCCCCTAGATACAATTGAGGGATAGTATAAATAATTTGGTTACCGGAGATGGTTGCGTTATTGGAAGATGCTCCTACTAACGACAAAAGACTGGTTTCTCCTTGATCGGGATCGGTATCATTATTTAATGGACTAATAGTAATTGAGCCATCTTTTTCGGAAACATTGACCACATCATTAACGGCAATGGGTGCATCATTGACACCAAAAACGGTTATATTAACAGTTGCTGAACGCTGAACACCAGCACTATCTCGCATGGTATAGGTAAAGCTATCAATCCCCCGTTGTCCTGAGCGTAAAAAGTTAAATTTAGAAGGATCGTAAATAATTTTATTACCAGAAATATGAGCAGAATTTGAGTTTTGACTAACCAGTGTTTTTGTATCGCCACTATCGGGATCGGTATCATTAGCTAAAACATCAAGGGTTACAGAAGCAGTATTTTCATTAATTCCATAACCATCAGGGTTCGCAGTCGGATTATCATTAACCCCTTGGATAAGAACTGGTTTTTGAATGGAATATTGATTCCCTTGTGCATCTCGCAGAGTAATATGTAATGTGTCGGTTATACTCTGATTTTGGCGTAAGTTATTATATTGGTTCCCTAAGCCATATCTTACTCGATTACCGGAAGGGGAAACGGAAACACCACGGGATGAGCTAACACTAATTACACTTAAAGAGGTACTACCAGAAGAGGAAATAAGGTCGATATAGCTTGTTCCGGCATCTTCATTTGTTGTAAATTGTCCTGTATTAAATTTGATTCCTTGAAGTGCGGCAATGGTTGTATTTTTAACGATCGCTAATCGATTTCCACCTTTTCTGATCTCAACATCATTGCTACCACTTTGGGAGAGGTTATAATCGTTTAGGTTTCTGATGCGATCGCCTTGATCATAATTAAAGTCGTGAATCGTTGCCCAACCTTGGCCATCAAAACGAGCGACACCAAAACTATCGGCACCCGTGCCACCATACCATTGATCTTGACCTAAATCTCTTTCTGTTTCTTCGTTAGGTGCAGGAGAAAAGAAGTCATTGCCAGCATCCCCATAAATTGTGTCATCTCCTTTACCTCCATAGAGAGTATCGTTGTCATTACCTCCTTTTAAAAGATCACTCCCATACTGTCCATGAAGGACATCATTTCCACTTCCTCCATCAAGAGAGTCGGATTTTTCACCTCCGTGAAGGGTGTCATGGCCACTTTCTCCAATTAAAGTGTCATCATCATCCCCACCATCAAGCTTATCGTTATGGTTTCCTCCGTTTAGATAATCATTACCTGGTCCTCCTATAAGGGAGTCGTTATCATTTTGTCCCAAAAGAGAATCCCTTCCCCTTCCTCCTATGAGTGTGTCATTCCCTGAGCCTCCATAGAGGGTATCATCACCTCCATTCCCGTCAACATTATTATTTCCACCATTATTGGGGTATCTATTATTAGGAAATTGGTTGTTTCCATCACCTAGTTGAATTGCCATAGTTCAATATATTCTAAATTCTTATCCTTCTATGAAATCTCATGTTCTCAAAACAGAAAATGTCGTTATTTGCAAACTTTTTGGCACTTTTGTGTAATGACAAAACATTAATTTATATGTTATGCAGTCGATGGATGAGCTTTTTTTTGATAAATGCGTTAACTTAAAGGCGCAACTTTTTAAACCAAAGCTGTGACAAGATTAAACCTAAAACACATTTCTCCCTTCATCAGCAGCACTGTGAGCGTTATGTTGATGATGCAACCTATATGCTTAGCACAATTAACACCTGACAATACATTAGGGGGTGAAAATTCAAAAATTACGAATCTAGATCAATTAAGACAAATAATTGATGGGGGGGCGATTCGTGGAAATAGTTTATTTCATAGTTTTTTAGAGTTTAATGTTGCAGAAAATGGGAGTGTTTATTTTGCTAATCCTGGTAATATTCAAAATATTCTCTCTCGTGTCACTGGGGGTAATGCTTCTCATATTTTAGGTACGTTAGGAGTGTTAGGGAATGCTAATTTATTCTTAATTAATCCTCATGGTATTATCTTTGGTGAAAATGCCGCATTGGATATAAAAGGCTCTTTTTACGCCACCACATCTAATAGTATTGAATGGGGAGAAGATGGCTTTTTTAGTGCAACCCAACCAGAAAACAGTAATTTATTATCTGTTAATCCCGATACTTTATTCTTTAATCATGCTGCTAATCATCAAGGGACTATTATTAATCGGGGTAGTTTAGGTGTTAATGTAGGTGAAAATATAACCTTTTTTGCTAATACTGTGGTTAATAGTGGTAGTTTAATTGCTCCTGCTGGAACGATTAAATTATTAGGCGATCGCATCGGTTTATTAAATAATTCTTTGATTGATGTTTCTCACAGTAATAATGCAGGAAACGTATTCATTGGTGGAGATTTCCTCGGTGAAGGAAGTCTTCCCACTGCTACCCACACCTATGTGGGATCTGATGCAATTATTAAAGCCAATTCTACCTTAAATGGTGATGGTGGAAACGTAATTGTTTGGGGGAATGAATCAACCTATTTTTATGGAAAAATAGAAGCACAAGGAGGTTTTTTTGAGGGTGATGGTGGCTTTGTTGAAGTTTCAGGAAAAGACTTTTTAGACTTCCGAGGAACCGTTAATACTAAGGCAGTGAATGGAGAAATTGGCACCTTATTAATCGATCCCACTAATATCGAAGTGGTTGAATTTTTTAGCCCCGAAGCAGAAACATTTGATCTCAATGATGTCGACGAATTTTCTGATCTTGATATTGGAGGAGATGGAGACACAAAAATTGATGTTTTCGCTATTAATTTTTCTTCTTCTGATGTGATACTTCAAGCAACAAATAACATTACCTTTAATGCTGATGTTAATGCTCTTAACTCTATTGATATAACAGCAGAAGCGGGAAATGATATTATTGTTAACAACCAGATTCAAATTCCCAACAAAGGCAATATTAACTTAATTGCTGGTAACAATATAAATTTAACTAATTCTAATGCCTATTTATGGTCTCATGGAAAAGATATTTTATTAGACGCTAATAATTTAGTTTCTATAAACGGAGATGTTTTGAATTTTGCTGGAGGGGGAAACTTAGATACTCGACCATTTTCCGGCAGTAGTGGAAATATTAATATAAAAGCTAATTCGTTAATTTTATCAGATAGTGCTACATTATTGACTGCTCCTTCTGGGGGGTTTCTTAGTGGGGATATAAATATAGAAAGCATAGGAGATATTAATATGAATGCGTTTACTGAAATTGAGGGTAGAAATATTAATATCAAAAGTAATAATAATATTTTAATGAATGGTAGAATTATGCTAGAAGAAAATAGTGAGGGAACACTTAATATTAAGGCAGGAAATGATTTCTTAATGACTGATGGTAATGCTTTTATTTTTACATTAGGTAATGATGCTTTTATTGATGTTGCTAATACTCTGTTGATTTCTGAGGCAGTAACAATAACGAATTCTAGTAATATTGATACTGCACCTTTTAATGGAGATAGTGGTAATTTAAGTATTAATGCTAAATCAGTTATTCTTTCCAATGGGGCACAGATTAGCACTCGTCCTTTTAATCAGGGTAATGGAGGAATTTTAACCATAGAAAATGCTGATTTAGTTGAGTTGCGTGGTCAAGATACAGGGTTATTTACCAATAGTAACTTTTTTAATAACTCTTCTGGAAATATGAATATTTCTACTCAAAATTTGATTATAAAAGATGGGTCAGAAATTAACACATCTACCGAAGGAATAGGAAATGCAGGAATAATTACAATTAACTCAGACGCAATTAAAATTGAAGGAAATAATAGTAGAATTTTTAGTGGGGTGGAATTTTTTGCTATAGGAGATGGTGGAGATATTAACATCACGAGCAATTTATTGGAACTTAATAATGGGGCAGAATTGGATAGTAGTAGTTCTAGTATTATTAATCAAGATGCAGGAAATATTACCATTAATGCTAATGACTTATTGATAAATAATGGCTCAAATATCAATGCCGTAAATCAAACAAATGGAAATTCTGGGACAATTATGCTCAACTTGGATGGCAAATTACATTTGCAAGATAATAGCTTAATTTCAACAGGTATTTTTAATAGTAATGGGCAGCAAGGCGGAGATATTAAAATAACAGCAAACTCAGTAACATTAAAAAAGCAAAGCGCAATCTCAACGAGAACATCGGGACAAGCTTCAGCAGGAAATATAAACATTAGTGGGATTTCCCTATCTCTTTCTGATGATTCGGGCATTACTACAAGCACCATTGGAGCGGGGGACAGTGGAACAATAAAACTAGATATTAATGGACAAATTTCTATCCTTAATAATTCAGGAATTTTGAGTAGTATTGGGGAATTAGCGACTGGTAATAGTCAAGGAATTGAGATTAACACTGAATCCCTTATTCTCAATGATTCTATTCTTGTAACTGCTACAGAATCAGATGGAAATGCTGGGGTTATTAATATTAATGCCAGAGATAAAATCATAGTTGACAATGATAGTGCTATTACTAGCACAGCATTTGAAGGCAATGGTAATGGAGGAAATATTAATATCAATTCTTCATTTGTTACCCTTTCTAATGGTTCAAATATTGATTCAGCAACATTAGGAAAAGGTAGAGGAGCAACTATTACAATTGAAGCTGATTATTTAACTGTTAATAATCTAAGTGGAATTCTAACAACAACCCTTAATCAAGGCGATGCAGGTAATATAATTTTAAACATTGATCAGCAGTTTCATGTTGATAATTCTGACATTACGGCGAGTAGCGATATTGATACAGTTAATAACATCATCCCCACAGGTGAAGCAGGAAGTATTTTTATCAAATAATTGCAAATACTTGTGTTGTTCCTAACCCCAATCAAACAGGGACATTTATTATTACAGGTTCAGGTGGTTTACCAGAAAGACCTGGAAATAATAATCGTTCTTATTATTCTACAGGATCAATACAAACCCTTCCTAACCAAGATAATTATTCACCTCTAGATTCAGATATTATTGAACCTCAAGGGGTTTTTCAATTACCTAATGGAAGTCGTATCTTAAGTCGTCTATGTTCTGAAAAATAAAAAATGAATCAAAAATTATCATTCATCTTTTTGTTTATTTTAAGTTTAATTATTTCCCTGATCATCAACTGGCAAACATTTGCTATCTCTCAAACTTTTAATATTAATTCTCTCGTTGAAAAAGGAGTTATCAAATACCAACAAGGGAATTATAGGGCCGCGATCCAAATTTGGCAACAAGCTTTAAATTTAGAAGAGATTAAAAATAATCTTAAAAATAAAGCTATTATTGAAGAAAATTTAGCTAGAACTTATCAAAAAGTTGGACAAACGGAACAAGAGATTGACTATTGGCAAAAAGCCATTGCTAATTATCAACAACTAAACCAAATTCAGCCAGTAGGAAGACTTTTGACAGAACAAGCACAAGCTTATAGTCGTCTCGGAAAACACCAAAAATCTCTTACCCTATTATGTAGTACAGAAATTGAAAAAAATAAGCTAATTTGTGGTCCTAATACTGCTTTAGAAATTGCTAAAACCTATCAAGATGAACAAGGAGAAATTGCTGCTTTAGGTAGTTTGGGAGAAACTTATCGTTTGATGGGTAACTATGAAACAGCTATTTATATTTTAGAAACTGAAGCACTGACTAAAGTTAATAATTTAGATAATTCAAATTATGCTGCTTCTTTATTTAATAGTCTTGGAAATGTATATTTTGCTCAAGCAAAACGCTGGCAAACTCAAGCTAATTCTGCTGAAGTTAGGAGTGCTACCACCACAGCAGAAAGATTTAAGAAGAATGCAGTAGAAAATAGTAAAATAGCCTTTTCTAATTATCAAAATGCCTTACAATTAAATCAAACCAATCAAAATACTTCAGAAGAATTACAAACTTTACTTAATTTAACTCAACTCAAACAACAATTTTCTGATTTAATTTATACTAATGAGCTTCAAGAAAAAGCCTTAAAGTTACTGGACAAAATTCCTAACTCTTCAGCTAAAATTTATGCTGCCATTAATCTAGCGCTCGCCTCTCCTTTAAATGAATGTCCTATTATTACATCTCTCTCTAACTCTGAATTAGAAAAGACATTAACAGAAGCTGTTGATAATGCAACTCAACTAAAAAGTACCCGCATACAGTCTTTTTCTTTAGGAGCATTGGCCCATTTTTATGAATGTGAAGGCCAATATAAAAAAGCTTCAAAACATACAAAATCTGCTCTTTTATTAGCTGAACAAGATCGAGCAGCTATTGACAGTTTATATCTCTGGGAATGGCAATTAGGACGCATTTTTGAAGCCTTAAAGCAGCCATCGAAAGCTATAGCTTCTTATGAAAGAGCTTATGGTATTTTAGAGAGTCTTCGTAGCGATATTTTAACAGCTAATCGCAATTTACAATTTGATTTTCGAGATAGCATTGAACCCCTTTATCGTCAATTAATTGAGTTAATCTTGGCTCAAGAAAATTCCTCATCTAATCTATCATCTCAACCCTTTCTTAAAGGCTTACAAACCCTTGATTCTCTCAAATTAGCTGAATTACAAAACTATTTAGGAGATGATTGTATTCTAACAGAAATTAATGAACAAGGAACACCACAAACATTCGTTGATCAAATCTTTAAAAAGTTAGAAAATATTGGCACAGATACGGCTCTAATTATTCCGATTATTTTTCGAGATCGTTTAGCTATTTTATTAAGTTTACCTCAAGAAAAAATTAAGGTTTATTGGGTTAATATCACTGAAGATCAATTAAACAAAGATTTAGAATTATTCTGGAAAGAATTACAATCTTTTTATGATTTATCTCAATCTTTTAAAACCTCTGCTCAAAAGTTCTATGACATACTAATTCGTCCCTTTGAAACGGCTCTAGAGTCAGCAAAAATAAAAACATTAGTCTTTATTTTAGATGGTAATTTAAGAAATATTCCCATGCCAGCACTTCATGACGGTAAACAATTTTTAATTGAAAGGTATGCCATTGCTACAACACCAAGTCTAACATTAACCACCTTAAGTTCTTCCAATCTTAGGGATTCTCCAGCGTTAGCGATGGGAGTTGCAGAAGAGTCAAATATTGCTCAAGAAAGTTATCCAGAATTGCCGAATGTTGAAACGGAACTTAAAAAAATTGTTGCTAGTTTTCCTGATAGTAAACTATTATTAAATGAAAACTTTACTCGTCCAAATTTACAACAAGAATTTCAAGAAACAACCTATCCTATTATTCATATTGCCACCCACGGTAAATTCGGGACAATTCCTGAAGATAGCTTTTTAGTTATGGGTAATAATCAAAAACTAACCATTACTGATTTAGAACAAGATATTCGTAATTTTAATGAAAATTATAATCTTTTGGAGTTGCTTAGTTTAACCGCTTGTCAAACGGCCATTGGAGATGATCGCACAACATTAGGGTTAGCTGGAATTACAGTACAAGCTGGTGTAAAAAGTACCTTAGCCTCTTTATGGTTTATTCGTGATGATTATGCAGAAACATTAATTACCGATTTTTATAACAACTTAAAAAAAGGAATCAGTAAAGCAGAAGCATTACAAGAAGCTCAAAAAAATCTCATCAAACAAGGAATCCATCCTGGTATTTGGAGTCCTTTTGTTTTAATAGGAAATTGGTTATAAATTTAGTAAATATTAACCATGATCAATTATTTAATAAAAACTGTTCTAGACGGTCAATTCTCAATGAATCAGCACCTTGGTTAATGGTTGTTTTTTCGTAGGTTATAAGTTCCCGTACTAAAGTAACTCCAGCTTCTCCTAATTTTCCTGATGGTGATAATTTAATAGCTTCTTTCATAGCATCAAACCATAACCCATATTCTCCATAAATATTGACTTTTTCTAAAGAATTATACGCATTGGCTAATTGATTTCTAAGAGTAGGTGAAGCGTTAACAATCTCAAAATAAACGAGATCAGATAAAGCAGTTGACGGAGAATTAGGTTCACAGAAAATATTAACTTGACTAACATAAATTTTATTTGTTTTTAAGGGATTTTCCTCATTAGGTAAAGTAAAACTCATAATTCCTGAAGTCGTTGTCTTGGTTGTTTGATAAACCTTTTTATATTGATTATCCTGAATATATTCATAAACAATAAATTCCATTTGACGAGTTTGGTTATCATCAATGAACCAAACAAAAGTAGGATGATTTGATATTGTTTGTCCTACCCTATTCCGAGAAGCTAAAATAGTAGATAAAATGCTATTCTCATCACAACCTCTTGTGGCCGCAGAACCAGAAGAGGCGTTTGAAGGAGGTTTTTTTTGATTAGGTGGAGGAGTATAGGCTGCTTGAGCAGTAGAAATGTTAAAGAGGTTAAAACATAAAAAGGTCTTAATAAATATAGTGAAAGTAAAGGGTTTTTTCAGCATAATATTTTTAGATGTTGAATCGTTAATTATAAAAGTTATTCCTATAATTTGAGTTGAAAATTTTTTATGTATTCAAAAATTTTTCTAATTTTTATAGAAATAGAATAAGAAGGTTTAACAGGCCATTTTAATTGACATAATGTTCCTTTTGGGGATAAAACCTCTCGTTTGAAATCTCCCCCAATATTTTTCGCTAACATTTTACATTGTTGGGTTCCTCTTCCTTGATCATTTGAAAACTGATTAATTCCATTATCTTTAATAACTAAATAATAAAAACCCTCTTTATTGTTACCGGTGGCATTAATCCGAGTGACTCCATGAGCGTGTTTCCCAATATTACATAAACCCTCTTCTAAAAACTGACATAGTTCTCTTTTTTGTTGGTAACTCAGATGTTTATCTTCAATGGGTTCAAAAGAACGTGCTTTAATTTTAAGGGTAATAAAGTTAGGTAAATTACGAGTTAAAGTATCAGTATAAACTTGATAAAATAGTTGGTGAAGAGGATGATTTAAGTCAAGTTTAGTTCCATTGACTAATCGTAGTGTTTCCTCTTTGCTAAGACAATCTAACTTAAGATATTCTCCTACGCTTCTAATTTCTTGATTCAATGTTTCTAATTCTTGCAATAAAGTATCTTCTGTGATGTTTTTATCTCTTACTCCTTTTAGTAGATTAGCTAGGGTTTGTAATGGTCCATTATGAATAGTAGTAAAGGCATTTTCAATGGTTAATTGACGAGTTTCTATTTCTGTTTTTATCTTCCTTTGATATTGAAAAAAACTAGCCAATAAAATACCATTTAGTCCTAAAACAACTAAAGAAGGTACTAAAGGAATCCACAAACCAGATAATAATACTAAATAACTAGTTATAACTAAAGCAAAGCTACTGATAATAACAGTTAATAAAATTTTCTTGGGAGAAACAATAAAACGACTAATAAGCAAACCAAATAATCCCCACAATATAATCCATAAATATTCAAAAATTTCGTTGTAACTTTTGATAAAAGGCCGTTTATCTTCTACTGAACTAATAATTTCACTAACAACATGACTTTGGAATTCAACTCCATAAATTTGTCCAGGTAATTCACTGGATTTTACGGCTGATGTATTAACAAAATCTTTAATACTTGGAGAAGTAACTCCAATCATAATCACCCTATCTTTTAACCACTCAGGGTTAAAATTACCTTGCTCAATATCATTAAGACTCAAGCGACGAAAAGGATTGACATTATTCCGAAAATTTACTAACATTTGCACCCCAAAATTATCCGCTTTTTGATAGCCTCCTGTATGACTGAAAAAGCGAGGAATTTCTACTAACTTAAATCTCATAGCATGAGCATCTTTTAGTCCATTTTTTAGTAATATTCCGTCTTGTCTTAGATAAAGCTCTGCTAATTTTAACGGAAAAGAAAAACCATATTCTTGAGGATTTTCGGGTTTAACACTTCCTAATAAACTTCTTCTTGTTCTACCATCTAAATCGATTAAGATATCAACAAATCCTATTTTATCTGTAGATAGATTAGGTGGTTTACTAATAGGAGGGTATAAAATTTTTTCGACTCCGATTAAATTATCACTATTTTCAAATATTTTAACTAAGTTTTCATGGCCTGGTTCCACAGGAATATCTCGAACAATATCTAATCCAATTGCTCTGGGTTTAGATTGTTGTAATTTTTGAATAAGTTCTGCAATTTGTTGATCAGATAAAGGATAAGTTCCTGCTTTTTTAATATCCTCTTCCGTAATTCCAATAATAACAATTCTTTCATCAGTAGATTCAGAAGGTCGTAAACGTAATAATAAATCAAATGTCAACCATTCCCAGTTTTGAAATCCTCCTATTAAACGCAGGATTATCACTAAAGCAATCACAAGAAAACCAAGACTGATTGAGGGAATGAAGTCACCTTGCTCACTTATTTTTTGGCATTTATTATAAAGTGATTTTAGCATCTATTTTCATTAGAGGTTAATCAATTAATCCCTCTTCTCTGGCTCTAATTTCTGTTTGCACTCGCAGATTTTTTCCTTCTTTTTTAGAATCTTCTGGATAAATATCTAAAACATCTTGAATTTTTGTCCAGTAATGACGAACTGTTCGTTCAGCGACATTCATTTCCTTGGCTATCATTTTATCAGTCAATCCTTGCTCAAATGCAAGACTAAGCACTTCCAACCATTCTGATTTTATTTCTAATTGGGTTTTGAGGTCTTTTGTATGAGTAAGACCTTGTAATGACCAGTTCAACCGAGTTAGCATATCTTGGGTTGAAAGTATTTTATCTGCAAGGGTAAATCCTCCTTGATGATTATCGATTTCGTGTTTAATTCGGGTTAAAGCTTTAATATAACTACTTTGTACCATTAAATTGAGTTGAGGATAGTCTTTCATCAATTGTTGAACCAATTGAATTCCTGTCTCAACTTGGGCCTTTATCCCAGGTTTTTCAGGAATTGAGAGATCGATAACCACCAAGTCTGGATCGATTGTGTTAACTTTATCTAAAAATTCTTCGGCTGTATTTGCTGTTAAGATTTCTGCTTCTGGATAATGTTTTTTGAGAATGTTAAATGTTCCTCCTAAGATTAAGGGATGATCATCTACAATCACGATTTTGGGTTTTTGTGGAGATGAGCAAATTTGATTCATTACAAGTATAGTCGTTTCAAATAAGTTTGAGACAGAGGAATGTGAGCATCTTGCTCACTATGCTAATAAGAGGGGAGATTGATTTTGTCTCATTTTTATTTGAATTAACTATACCTAAAAAAAAGGGGGAAATACTCCCCTTTTTTTGATAATAAAATAATCAGACAAAACGCACCCAAACCGATTAGACTAAAGCTAAAGCATCTTTAATCGTCTTATTGTAAATAATCCGTCCTGGTGTAGTACGAATAAATTGAGAAATTACTTCCCCGTCTAATTCTCTGACTCGACGTTCGCGATAATGTTTAACCACACTCCCATCTTCTAAATTGTCTGTTTTTAAGACCTCATGATCAGGTTTGTCCGTTACCACGTCTTCATTAGGATCTTCTGAACGCAACCAAACGTATGCGTGTAAGTCAACCAAGCCCTGTTCGTACGCTTTAACCGCATCATCGATGTTAGCAAAATAACGACCGCTACCTTTTTGAGCTTTGGGGTTTTCTGCGGTGAGATAGTAACAGCCTAATACCATGTCTTGAGAAGGGGCTACAATCGGTTTACCGGTTGCAGGAGAGAGGATATTATGACAAGCTAACATCAACAATCTCGCTTCTGCTTGAGACTCTAAGGAGAGGGGGACATGAACTGCCATTTGGTCCCCATCAAAGTCAGCGTTAAAAGCTGGACAGACTAAGGGATGGAGTTGAATGGCACGGCCTTCTACTAAGATAGGTTCAAAGGATTGAATTCCTAAACGGTGTAAGGTGGGGGCGCGGTTTAAGAGAACCGGGTGTCCTGTAATTACCTCGTCTAGCACATTCCAAACACTGGGATCACCTTTGATAATGAGCTTTTTGGCTGCTTTAATATTGTTCACCAACCCTAAACGAATTAGACGATGGATAACAAAGGGTTGAAACAACTCGATGGCCATTTCTCGCGGTAAGCCACATTGATAAATCTTTAGTTTTGGACCGACAACGATTACAGAACGTCCAGAGTAATCAACCCGTTTTCCTAAGAGGTTCTGACGGAAACGACCTTGTTTCCCTTCAATAATATCAGACAAAGATTTTAAGGGACGGTTATTGGCCCCGACAACGGTACGGCCTCGTCTTCCGTTATCAATGAGGGCATCCACCGCTTCTTGTAACATCCGTTTTTCGTTACGGACAATGATTTCTGGGGCGAGAATTTCCTGGAGACGGGCTAAACGGTTATTACGGTTAATAACCCGTCGATAAAGGTCATTGAGGTCAGAAGTGGCGAAACGACCGCCATCTAGCTGTACCATAGGACGTAAATCAGGGGGAATGACAGGAATGACATCTAAAACCATCCATTCCGCTTGGGACCCTGTAGCGATAAAGTTATCAATTACCCGCAGCCGTTTAATGAGTTTTGCCCGCTTCTGTCCTTTACTTTGAGCGATTTCTTCGCGTAGTTTTTCGGCAATCTCTTCGAGATCCATTTCTTGTAGCAACCTTTGAATGGCTTCTGCTCCAATACCGACTTCGATTCCGTATAACTCAGAATCTTCTGCATAAATTTGATCTTCAATTTCTATCCACTGGTCTTCGGTTAACAGTTGCTTATACTGTAGGTTGCTGGCATTACCTGGATCTAAAACCACATAGGCGTTAAAGTAAACGATTTGTTCTACATCTCGCAACGCCATATCCAGTAAAATACTCATGTAGCTAGGAATACCTTTGAGATACCAGACATGGGTAACGGGGGCCGCTAATTTGATGAACCCCATGCGATGACGACGAACCCTAGACTCGGTGACTTCCACCCCACAGCGTTCACAAACAATACCTCGATGACGAACCCGTTTATATTTACCGCACCAACATTCCCAGTCTTTAGACGGACCAAAGATACGCTCACAAAATAGTCCATCCATCTCTGGTTTTAGCGTCCGATAGTTGATAGTTTCGGGTTTGGTGACTTCTCCGACTACAACCCCGTTGGGAAGGGTTCTCTCCCCCCATTGACGAACCCGCTCAGGAGAAGCTAACCCAATTTTTACATAGTCGAATCTATTATCTTGTGCTGATTTCATGTTTGATGGTTCTCAAAAATACGAAAAACAATTAACGATTCATGTTTGAAGGTTGACCCTGTTAAGAGTAGGAAATATGTACTGTTTTTTTTGGGGTCAAGGCACCGCAATTATAAATTATAAGCCAATATACTATAATACACTTTTTAAGTTGGTTTTTCTATATGCCATCTAATCGTTTTGCCCTGTTTGGTTAGCGGGTTTTGAAAATTTGTCAAGACTATGTTGACAAGATTTAATATTACTGTTACATTAGTTAACACAGGGACAGTAAACAAAATCTTAATTTCCAGGGGCTTTGTTTGCGATCTAAAATCGTGTGATTTCGGTATCTCCCATTGATATTGAGTTCTCCTAGAATACCTCGGCACATGACCGAGGTTTTTTATTTTTCATTATTATAGGAAAGGAAGAAATAATAAACTGCTGTCATGAAAACGATTCCTGGCTCTAAAATTCCTGATTTCCTGCAAAAACTACAATGGATTTTTAACCCTACTGGCTATTTCCAAAGTAACCATCATCGCTATCCTGAAATATTTAGAGCTAACGGCATGGGGTTTGGAGGCAAGGTAATTATCACCAGTAACCCGGAAATTATACAGTATGTATTAACTCATGATCGCCAAGAATTTCTTTCTCCGAGTCGATTAAATACCCAGTTTCAGCCTGTATTGGGTAATTATTCTGTGATTATGATAGACGGCGAGCGTCATCGTCAGCGTCGTCAGCTAGTGATGCCATCGTTTCATGGACAACGTCTTAAAGCTTATGGAGAGTTAACCTGTCGCATCACAAAAGAAGCGATGGAGAAACTGCCAACGAATCAACCATTTTTGGCCAGGAATATCACCCAGGATATTTCCTTACAAGTCATTATGGAAGCGGTATTTGGTATTACCCAAGGGGAACGCTATCAAAAGTTACAGCAACTCCTCAAACAGCTATTGGATAATTTTAACTCTCCCATCACTTCGGCCTTGTTATTTTTCCCTGGATTACAACAAGATTGGGGCAAATGGAGTCCTTGGGGACAGTTTGTTGCCCAGCGCAAAGCCATTAATGAGTTACTCTATGCAGAAATTAGCGATCGCCATGCTAACCCCGATGTAAATCGTCAGGATATTCTCTCTTTATTGATGGAAGCAAGAGATGAGCAAGGGGAAAGGATGAGGGATGAGGAATTACGAGATGAGTTAATAACATTATTAATTGCAGGGTATGAAACCACTGCCTCAGCCATGGCTTGGGCTTTATATTGGCTGCATTATCATCCCCAGGTGAGAGAAAAATTGCTTGAAGAGTTGGACACCCTCTCTCCCAGTGCAGAAGGAATGGATATTTTCCGGCTCCCTTATTTAACTGCCGTTTGTAATGAAACCCTAAGACTCACCCCTTCAGGTATGCTCACTTTTCCCAGAGTTCCCCAAGAGACAGTGGAAATTGCAGGGTACACTTTTGAACCTGAGGATATGATTATGGGATGTATCTATTTAACCCACAGACGGGAAGATATTTATTCTAACCCTGAACACTTTAACCCGGAAAGATTTATCAATCATCAATATAGTGCTTACGAATTCATGCCTTTTGGGGGCGGAGCTCGTCGTTGTATGGGAGAAGCTTTGGCACAATTTGAGATGAAGTTAGTGGTTGCTACAATTATGTCTGAATATCAATTAAGATTGGCTGATAGCAAACCAGAAACCCAAAAAAGACGAGGACTCACCTTAGCTCCAGCAAACGGTGTCAAAATGATTTTAGAAGGAAAACGAGAAGATAAAACTGTTCGAGAATTAGCTTTATCTCAGTGAAAACGAGGTCAGAAGTTCCTCCCTCGGCAGGGTGCGCTATCCCACAGAAGTTGTTTTTGAGACGGAGATTTATGGGCCGTCTCGAAAACTATGGGTTCCTGAAAAGGTAGGGTTTTAGACCAAATTATTTTCCATAAGAAAAGCTTTCCCTGACCGAAAAAAGGGTTCCAAGCCTCCTCTTTCAAGGGGATGGGGAGGTTTCCTCGCCATATCCAATGGAGCAAGAGAAGAAGAATTTTCCTTGTTTCAACCTGAGTTAGATATAGGGAAATTTGGAGACAACTTACTAAAATCAGCAGTCTCAAACCCTCATTGTCTCGCTTAAAAAAGAATAACCCCGAACTCACATTGTTTCAAGCCTCCAACTTGAGGGGTAGGTAATTCGCGCATTCGCGCATTCTAAATTTTGATTGACCCTAATTATGTCTAAATTATTAAACTCTTCCCTAACCAAATTTGTCACTTTTATATTAGCTATTGGCTTAATTTTTGAATTAGTTTCTCATATTATGGTTGAGAGACTTTGGTTTCAAGAAGTGGGTTATGTAGATATATTTGTCAAACAATTATTATGGCAGTTGGGTTTATGGGGGGGGATTAGTGGTTTTTCTTTATGGTTTTTATGGGGTAATCTAAGACGAGCTAAACGTCATCAATGGCATTTTATTCCTTCTGTTCCTATTCAGTCTAAAAAAAGACGGAAACAACGGAAAAAAAGAATTACTCAAGTCATGCCTGAGTCTCGTTCTTTGGGTTTATTATGGTTAATTATTGTTATTACTATTTTGGGTGCCTTAGTTGGATTTATGCTACTTTATTATAGTGAAGTAGCTTATGGTGTTTGGACACCTGATTTTACTTTACCCAATATTACTCCCCCTTTACCAACTCCATTTTTTTTAAATTCAATTCCTGAGATTTTATCCCAACTCGAAACCCATTTGTGGAAGGGAGGAGTGATTAGTGGAATTATTATATGTATCTTGATTAATAGTCAATTATTTTTTAAGCTCATATCTATCGTATTTAGTATGATTTTTGGTCTTGTTTTGTCTGGAAACTGGACAAGAATTTTACAACACTTTAATCCAACTACTTTTGGAGAAGTAGATCCTCAATTTAGTCGAGACATCGCTTTTTATGTTTTTAATCTTCCTTTCTGGAAGTTACTTAATTTTTGGTTAGGTGGACTATTTTTATTAGGGTTTATTATAGTAACTATCACCTATTTATTATCAGCTAATAGTTTATCTCAAGGTAAATTTCCTGGATTTTCTCGTTATCAACTCCGTCACTTATATATTTTGGGTAGTCTTTTAATGTCCCTTGTGGCACTTTATCATTGGTTAGCCCGTTATCAATTATTATATTCTACTCAGGGGGTTGTTTTTGGAGCGAGTTATACAGATATTTCCTTTCTTTTACCTGTTTATACCATTGCTACAATTATAGCGATTGTTATTGCTTTTTGGTTATTAATTAAAGGTATAACAGGGTGGGGAAAATATGCTCAAATTAAATCATTAAGACCTTCTATTTTTTCTAAGCTTCCTTTTTCTACTTTTCCTTTTTTAGTTTACATAAGTGTTATAGTTATAGCTTTCTTTGGGCAACAAGCTGTACAAAGTTTGATTGTAGAACCCAATGAATTAGCGAGAGAAAGGCCTTATATTGAACGGAATATTGAATTAACTCGTCACGCTTTTAACTTGGATACAATTTCCATAGAAACCCTTAAAGGAACAGGAACTTTAACCAAAAAATCTTTAGAGGAGAACCGTCTTACTATTAATAATATTAGACTTTGGGATTCTCGTCCCCTGCTACAAACTAACCGTCAATTACAACAGCTTCGTCTCTATTATAAGTTTAATGATGCAGATATTGATCGTTATACTATTCCCGTAAAAACAGATAGTAATTCACCTAAAAATGCTAAGCAACAGGTTTTAATTGCTGCTAGGGAATTAGATTATAATGAAGTACCAGAACAGGCAAAAACTTGGGTTAATAAACATTTAGTTTATACTCACGGTTATGGGTTTACTTTGTCTCCGGTAAATCGTGTTGATCAGGGGGGATTACCTTTTTATTTTGTACAGAATATTGGCACAGAAAATAATGCAGGAGAGTTACAAACCTCTAGCAATTCAATTCGGAATAGTATTCCTATTGATAATCCAAGAATTTACTTTGGAGAGTCAACGAATACTTACATTATGACCAATACTGCAGTAAAAGAATTGGACTATCCCAGTGGTCAAGATAATGTTTATAATGTTTACGATGGTAGCGGAGGAATTGAACTAAAAAATTGGACGAGAAGACTACTATTTGCTGATTATTTAAAAGATTGGCAAATGCTTTTTACTCGTAATTTTACTCCTGATACTAGATTAGTTTTTAGACGAAATATTAATCGTAGAATTAGAATGATTGCGCCTTTTTTGCGCTTTGATCGTGATCCTTATCTAGTGACAGCTAAGGTAAAAAATGATCATAATCAACCGGAAGAAACTACTTTATACTGGATAATCGATGCTTATACTACCAGCGATCGCTATCCTTATTCTGAACCCGGAGATCGCCCGTTTAATTACATTCGTAATTCGGTAAAAATAGTCATTGATGCTTACAACGGTGATGTTAATTTTTATATTATTGACTCTAGTGATCCCATTATTAAAACCTGGAATAAAATATTTCCTAATCTTTTCAAACCTTTCTCAGAAATGCCAAGCTCTCTTAAGGTTCATATTCGTTATCCAAAAGATTTATATAACACTCAATCAGAACGTTTACTAACCTATCATATGAAAGATCCTCAAGTGTTTTATAACCGAGAAGATCAATGGCGTATTCCTCAAGAAATATATGGAGAAAATCAACAACCCATTGAACCCTATTATCTCTTAATGAGTCTTACCAGTGATGCACAAGAATTTATGTTATTTACTGTTTATACTCCTACCAGTCGTAATAACTTAATTGCTGGTTTATTTGCTCGTTCTGATGGGGATAATTATGGGAAAATGCTGTTGCTTGAATTGCCTAAACAAAGGGTTATTTATGGTCCTGAACAAATTGAAGCTTTAATCAATCAAGATCCCGTTATTTCTCAACAAATTTCTCTTTGGAACCGTCAAGGATCACGAGTTATTCAAGGGAATTTGTTAGTGATTCCTTTTTTTGCAGAACAGTCTTTACTTTATGTTGAACCTTTGTATTTAGAAGCTGAACAAAATAGTTTACCAACCTTAGCCAGAGTTATTGTGGTTTATGAGAATCAAATTGTGATGTCAGAAAGATTAAATCAAGCGTTAAATTCCATCTTTGAACCTAAAGAAATAAATGCTTCAACTATTATTCGAGAAGTGGATCAACAAGAAGAGATCATTATTTTGGAATAAGTAAGGTGGGCATTGCCCACCTTACACCTGCGTCATAAACTATTAGTGAGGATGTCAGGCAATAAATTGACTATTTTCAGCCGTTGCTGCAACAATCTGACGAACTTGAGCATCCGTTAAGTAAGGGTTAGCTTCTAACATTAAAGCTATGACACCAGCAACATGAGGGGCTGCCATAGAAGTGCCACTATAACTGTCATAGCTATTGTTTGGAGTTGTGGAAAGAACATCAACACCAGGGGCAGTAATATAGCTTAGTTTGGTTTCTCCGACATGATTGGAGAAATAAGCCATATTATTATTGTCATCCACAGCCCCCACAGCTAACCCCCATTCAGTAGCGTAGGCTGCAGGATAATGTCCCATGGTTGTCGTATCGCTATCATTACCCGCAGCCGAAACTACAATAACCCCTTTATTGGCTGCATATTCAACAGCTAAACGAACAGCATCACTATCATAACTGCCTCCCAAACTCATGTTAATCACATCTGCCCCATTATCAGCCGCATAACGAATTCCTTGGGCGACTCCTTCATAAGAACCACTACCGTCATCCCCTAAGACTTTAACGGGCATGATTTGGGCATCGTAGGCAATCCCTGTCACCCCAAAATCATTTTTAATTCCGGCAATGGTTCCTGCAACGTGAGTCCCATGACTATGAACATCTAAAGTATCATTATGATCTGAAGCAAAGTTCCAACCGTAAACGTCGTCAACAAAGCCATTTTCATCGTCATCGATACCATTACCGGCAATCTCGCCCGTGTTCTTCCAGATGTTATCTTTTAAATCATTGTGGTTACGATCAACCCCTGTATCGAGTACCGCTACAACTACACCCTCTCCTGTGTAACCAGCATTCCACACTTCAGGGGCCTTAACTAAGTCAGCCCCCCAAGAATCACCGCCTAAGTCAGGAACATCCGCAAAGGGTTCCTGGTTAATTGCTTCGGCCACAGCAGCAGCAGCATTAATTAATCCATAACCTGACTTGATGCTATAACTATCTAGAGAAGGATTAAGGTTAAAGGAGGCAACAGCAATAGAAGCAAACAAGTAATAATTTCCAGGGGCTAAACTTTGCTCAAAACTGATGTATTGTGACTCATTCCTTGACTCTCCTGCTGCTAAACCACTTCGATAATAGTCATAATCTAAATAAGTATCTCCATCATCTAAGGTTGTATCTGTAGAGAGATAGAAATAAGTATAACTGCTATCCCAATAACCCACAGAAGCTTCTCCTTGATTGGTTAAAGTATACTCAACACTAACCGATGTCCCTGCTTTAATGGTAGTTGGGGCGTTAATATCACTCACAATTAAGTCAGGGAGTGTCTGATGAGTTTCTTGTAGTGATTGGACCGAGGATTCCCAAACTTCAACCGTTTGTCTTACATAGCTATCATCTAATTGAGATCCCAATAGTTGCGTCGAAACCGTGTCGATTTCTGCAAACCGGGAAGTTGCGATCGCCTCGTTATTCCCCTCCATAGGGTGAACGTTTGATTCGGCAATTGCTGATATAGTGGGATCAAACATATTGAGTAACTCCTCAAAATTCTCATTTGATCCAACTCTATCGAGGTTCACGGGGTGGATAGAAAAGGTGAGAGAAATTTCACCTGTTACCCAAACAAGTTCACCTTAACTCGCTAACCCTTGTAACTGTTGCAGTCGCCGACTTTCTTGTTCAATAACAGTACGGGCAAATCGTTTGTCTTGTTCGATTAATTCGTTAAGAATGGTTCCTTCAATAACCAATAAAAAGGCTTTAGAAGAGGTGACAATAACCGTTGCATTGGCTCCCAAATTACCTAAAATTTCCAACTCATTCAATAAATGAACAGGTTCGAGCTCATTAACGATCACCGTTTCATCTTCTTGTATTTGTTGACATTCTACCTCACCCTGTAATAACAAAAATAAATCTTTGCCAACATCTCCTTGTTCCCAAAGGATTTCTGTTTTATGATACTCCTTAATATGAACCTGATAGGCCAATTCCATTAAACTTTCTGCTTTTAACCCTTTGAGCAAATCACAACTCGATAAATATAAAAGCTTTTCTAAGGGAGTAATGACTGTGTTCTCTTCTTCCGCCGTACTATTAATAATTTGTTGTGCCGTTTCTTTGAGAGAAGAATTTAACATTAAATAAGAATCTAACAGTTGCTGTGCTTGTTGTTTTCCTATCTGTGTATCCAGTTTATTTAAAAGATAAAGACTCACTGTTTTAGTTAAGGAATCTGGTTCTGAGAGCAATGTTTGTAAATAACTAATCATTACTTGTTCAGATATTTTAGGTGCAACCATTTCCACTAACTTTAACTGTTGTTGCAGTCTAGATAAATGGGTATCGCTTAACCTTTGATCCCATTGTTGATCATGATTTTCTAGGAGAGTTGGTAATACATTGGCAGTTAAGGTTGCCAAAGCTAACGCTAAACGAGTTGCTTCTGTTCCTGAGTTCCATTGTTCTAAAATCTTGAGAACCCCCTTAGCAATGACAGTTTGTTTTTGTGCCACTGTGTTACGTAAAATTTCTAAACCTTTGCGTAAATGAGATGAGTTTAATGCTTCAGGAGGGTATAACAAAGCGAGTTCAATATCATGTAAATTTTGTAATTGTTGTAAGAGAAGGGTACTGCGACGTTCCAGTTGAGATTCTTCGTCTAAGTTAGCAAGAATTTGATTTTCTTCTTCTAAGGTAATACCATATTCCCGTGATAAAGAGGCAACGCTTCCCCCTTCTTTATCTAAAACATCCCCAATGGCCTTCTCTTTTTTAACCACTTTTAATAACTCTCTTCCTAACCCTTTTGCGCCTCTTCTTCGCTTACTACCAACCATTCCCCGAATACGTTGACGGAAACTTTGTAAACGTAACTGATTTTCACGGGAACGCTGTTGGTTAGGATCTAATAAGTCGGGATCTTCTACTCCTAATTCCGTCAATATAGTCAAGTGTTCTTGTTCACTAACTCCTAATTCTTCTCGCATATTTTGCAGAACTTCTAAACTACTAGCAGAGTTTACATAGCCTTCTTCTAATGAATCTCTTAAAATACCTTTGTACGCTTCTAGACGTTTATCTCCTGTAAAACCGGGAAGAATCTTAGCTAATACATAAACTTCATCTGCACTTAATACGTCTAAAGAACGACCTTCTAAAAATCGAGAAACATCGACTTGTAGACGAGTCAGTTGTTTTCTTAAACGATTAGCCAGACTTTCTCTTGAATAACGTTCTGAGGTTCGATACCAGGTTCGATATAACCATAAGGTACTGGCCGAAACTAACAAAATGTTAAATAAATATTGCAGTAAAATTGGGAACTTAGCAACATAAGAACGGCCTGCAAAAATAAAGAAAAAATTGAACACCCAAAAAGTTGTTAAAGTAAAAATTTGATGTTGCAACTGTTGTGGTGTCAGTAAGGGATTACGTTTTAATTGATAGCTATTATAAATTTTCTCTACTTTTATTCCTACAAAATAACCTAAAGCCATAAAGACACCAACTGTTAAAGGAGCGGCAATTAATCTAGGAATGGGAATGGGTGTATCTAAAATATAAAATCCTGGAGAAAATAAAAGTTGTAATTGATTTTCTTGATGAGTCCAAGCCCCTGATAAAAGATAAGACCAACTTCCTGAATAAAGATAATAGTAAAGGAAAAAACCCACTACTAAACCAGCATAACTATAGTAAAGTAATTTATAATCAGGCCTTTTAATACTATCCCAATAAGATCGTTCAGCATCAATATCGATACAAGGACTATTACAAGCAACACAGGCACTATTTTCGCTGCCATCAGGGTTATCTCGACGACACATTGATTGTGTAATTAAGGTTTTTTGTCCTTCGTGGGCAACACTATTTAAAAGTCCTCTGGGTTCTCCATAAAATTCCTGCACGGGGGCCATTGGACAAAAATATTGACACCAAGTTTTCCCTGCATAGAGATATCCAACCAAAATAGCAGAAGCAATAGAAAATAATAAGAAAAGACCTAAAATAATCCGATTAGAATCGTAAAATAAAAGTCTTCCACAGACTCCAACATATAACAACCCCAATTGTAATTTTAAATAATTTTTACCTAACCAAGAATCATTTTTTACTTTTACTAACTCATAGTGTGTTTTCCCTGTTTTTTTATCAACGCGCTTTTTTTGTCGCTGTTTTCCTAACGCCCTAAACAGTTGAGACATAAACCCCAATGGGCAAATTCTTCGCCAAAATTCATGACCAAAAATTAATAACATAAACACGCCACTGGGAACAATTAAACCCCAAAACAAAGACGCACCTAACCCATAAGGTTGTTCTTCTAAACAAACCCCTTGAACTTGAATACAACTCTGAAGATTCAATTTTAAGGGACTCCAAAGGGTATTAGGAGAGGTTAACCAAGGAGAAATCGGGTCATAAAATAGGGAAAAGATGATAATTAGCCAACCAACAGCCAATACCCATCTCACCCTGTGCATTAATTTTTCAGGAACCTTTGCCAACATGGTATTAACCAGATATCAAATACTAAATTACGAATCGCTAGACTCCTCAGAAGCCGCTTTTTTAGCCTTTTTTTTATCCGCTAACTTTTTAAACAAAGATTTTCCTTTTTTGGGCGGATAAACAAAACGATAATAGCGATCTTCTTCCTGGATGATTTCCTCTAAAAATCCCTTTTCCAATAAGGGTTGTACAGACTCCAAAGCTGCTTCTTCATCTTGACAAAGATGAGCCGCAATATCCAGTAAACTCGGTTTATTTTGCCGACGAATCCAATTAATTAAATGATGTTGGGGTTCAGGCAGTTTTTTCAACTCAGCCAAGGATAAACCAGAGGAATTGGATGACTCGTTTTTTGAGAATTTTGTCATAATCTTTGCCTCTAGCATTAACCTTGAATATGAGAAACAATACATTGTACTTCTTTGGTTAAGGGATGATCGGAGTGTTGCAAACAAAAGAGTCCTTGACTACCTAAACGTAACATCTCCGTAGACAGTGGTAAAATTCCGGCTACGGGCAGTTGATAGGTTTCATGAACCTTATCCTTCAAAATCCCAAAATCAATGTCTGGTAAGGCTTTATTGACCACTAATAACATTTTAGGAACTTCTAACTCTTTGGCCACATCCACAATCACGGCGGTTCCTAAGTAGTCTTGTTGATCCGGTCGTAAAATAATTACCAAGGTTTCAGATAATCCTACAGAGAGTAAGGTTTCTTCGTTCAATCCTGGGTGAGTATCTACAAACAAATAATCCAACTCTAAGGCATCGCCTACTTCATAAAATCCCTCTTGGAGACGTTCAACATCGTAGCCTTCGCTGAGGATGGTGGCAATGTCTTCGCTTTTCATACTTGAAGGAACGAGAAATATTTTGCCATCACTGTTGGTGAGGTTAACCCCATCTAAGACGTAACTGACATCATAGGCAATTTGTTCAACTGAACAATTTTCGTCCCAAAGATAGTCATTGAGGGTTTTGTTAATTGTTGTCTCATCTAGGCGAAAGAGAATGTGAATACCTGGAGACTGAATATCTGTGTCAACTATACCTACACGCTTTCCGAGCATAGCCATAGTTGTAGCTAAGTTCGCCGTCATGTTAGATTTTCCTGTTCCACCGCGATAAGAATGGATAGAAACAATGTCCGTCATAGTAAGGTGTTGTAATGGGATTCAAAAATAGTTGGGTAACAGTCAAATAAGAACGTTTTGCCTACTCTAACTAGGAAGCCAAGAGATGGGGTGATGATAGGGGAAGGAAGTTGGGGAGGAGAGTATATATTACTTAAGATGGGCACTTTTCCCGTTAACAATGGATGATTGTCTAATAAAGATGACTTTTTCCTAGAAAAATGCTCAATTCTACAATTAATTAACCTTTCCTCTGACAAGTAAAAGCCATTATATATTATCCATTGTTAAGTTCATCCTCATTTCCCCCATGTCTGATGTTAGATGATCTTGGTGAGCAGGTCGACAATTCTTAGTCTTCCCATAATGTCAATAAAAATCACCATTCTCCAGTTTACTTAAGATGGGGAGTCTCTTTAAGGTTTCGTTTACGGAACTTTATTAAACCCGAAGAAATTAGGCATAATATAATGAAAGGGTAAAAGCTTGCTTGAGATTCTCTTCGGGCTTACCGTCTGGAAAAATAACTCTTTTCGTCAGTCACTATTCGTTTACTTACTCACTATGTCTGCTTCTGACGTACAACCTCCCCAATCCTATCGCAAAGAAGAGGTTCAAGAAATTCTACACTTGGCCATTGCCCGAAAAACTGAAGTTGAAGAATTATCCCGTACTCAACTTTGGGAGATTGCGGCAGAATTGGATATTGATTCCAACGCTTTGCAACTGGCTGAACAAGATTGGCTATTACAAAAACAACGCCAACAAAAACAAGATGAATTTGCTCGTTATCGTCAAGAGAAACTAAAGCAAAAAACTATCCGCTATTTAATTATTAATTCTTTTATTATGTTGCTTAATTTTTTAGCGGTAGGAACCTTGTCTTGGTCACTTTATTTCTTGATATTTTTAGGACTTCCCCTTGCTCTAGATACCTTTAAGACGTTTCAAAATGAAGGAGAAGATTATGAAAAAGAATTTCAACAATGGTATGTGAAAAAAGAGATGAAAGCCTCTATTTCTAATCTTTGGAATCGTATTAAGACGACTTGGCTTTCTTGAATTTTTACAATCTATACCCAATTATTTACTAAAAAAAATTATCAAGAAATAATTAATAAAATTTAATCCTTCTTAAATTAGGTTAAGTAGCTATTATTTTAGTTGTTTATTCGTTATTAATTAAAGAAGTGATTGAAAATTAACCCTAGAAAGAGTACAATCGAAACAGGCAAAATAAGGGTAATTTTGGGGGGAAATGATGACAGTTCAGATAAAAAAACCCATTCTAGTAGTAGGGTTAGGTATCTCGTTTTTACTATGGATCGCAGAGAGTCTCCATCAAGAAATAATGGCCATAGGAGAATGGGGTATTTTAAGTTTAATGGCGGTGGGCACCGGATTCTGGTTGTGGCAAAAACAAGGAGAAAAAAAACCCAGTTTTAAAGGGATTTCTCCCCTAACATTAACTGAGGTTCAACAATCTATATCCCAGGCCGAACAAACCTTGGATTACATAAAAAAAGAAAATCCCGACTGCAATTTATCTCAATTGGAAAGCCAACTAAAACAGTTACCGAAAAAACTTAACAATTCTTCCCTTGCTATTGGGTTAGTAGGGAATAGTAAAAGTGAAAAAAATAGCCTGCAAAATAACCTGAGAGAAATTGAAACTTTTAAAGAATTTGATGTAAGAGAACAAGATTTATCAGAAAATATTTCGAGCCAATTAGATATTATTGTGTTGCTTGTCAGTGGTGATTTGACTGACTCACAATGGCAGATTATCAAGAATTGTCATCAAAAACATCAACGATGTCTGATTATTTTAAATAAACAAGATAAGTACAATTTAGAGGATAAAGAAATTATCCTGCAACAAATTAAACAAAGGGTAAACATAATTATTCCTGATGACGATGTAATGGCCATCAATTCGCTTCCTAGCCAGCAGAAAGTTCGCCAATATCAAGCAGATGGTTCCTATCAAGAATGGCTAGAAACAAAGCCAGCTAAAATTGAAGATTTAACTGCTAGATTAGAGGGGATTTTAAATCAAGACAGACAACAGTTAAGTTGGGGAAAAGTCTGGAGAGAAGCAGAATTAATTAAAGAACAGAGTAAGCTCATTTTAAATAAAATTAGACGCAATTACGCCCTACCTGTCATCGAAAGGTATCAATGGATAGCTGCTGGGGCGGCATTTGCTAACCCAGTTTCCTCCTTAGATTTATTAGCAACCGCCGCCATTAATGGACAGATGATAGTAGATTTAAGTAAGCTTTATCAACAAAAATTAACCTTGAACCAAGGTCAAACCATATCCGCCACAATTGCTAAGTTAATGATTAAACTCGGATTAGTGGAATTGTCGACTCATGCCATTAGTAGTGTACTCAAAAGTAACGCCATTACCTATGTAGCAGGAGGAGCAACTCAAGGGATAAGTGCAGCCTATTTAACCCGTATTGCTGGATTGAGTTTAGTGGAATATTTTCAAGAACAACCCCTTGAGCCAGATAACAATCAAACCCTAGATATAGAAAACCTTTCTGACAAAATCAAGCATATCTTTGAACAAACAAGACGTAGGGAAATACTACAAACCTTTGTCAAACAAACCGTTCCGAAATTAGGATAAATGCTCCTGTATTAATAACCAAACCTATCAGTATTATTTGTTTTTGTTGATCCATATTACTTAAATCCTAACCATGACAGTTTCTGATTCTGAAACCTCTCCAACCCCCCTTAACCAAACCCGAGATACTGGCAGCCAGGAAAAATCCATGACTCGTTCCAAGAACTCCCAAAAATCTCCCCGTCAAGGGTTTGCTCCAGTATTCGAGAATCCACAATTTTTAGTTCTCTGGATAGGACAAATCTTTTCCCAACTTGCTGACAAAGTTTATTTAGTGTTGATGATTGCCTTCATTGCGGGGCATTTTCAAGGAGAAAATCAACCCATTAGCGGTTGGGTGTCGGCCATTACGATTGCTTTTACCATTCCAGCCGTTTTTGTGGGCTCCTTGG
>JASJEA010000061.1 GCA_030064935.1 Crocosphaera sp.
TCATTGAAAGCTAATTATGGTTTATCCCTTCTTATTTTAGGACAAAGTTAGTCTTTCCTTTCCCATACGCCCCCAATCACTCTTTGAGTTCTCTTGACATCTGCTTAATTTTCTTAAGTTGTCACGAATGGCAAGGGAGTCATTAAGTCTATCTGTCTGATTATTTCTTGCAAAAAAAGCTTGTTAAATGATTGTGGGTCACAAATAGTTTATGAGTCTTATAATTATTTTCTATGAACTCAGTAAGTTTAATATGGGTAGTCATTTCTTTTCGCCTCATTATCCCAAGAGAATCAACAAATCTCCTCTTCAAATTAAAATCTATCTCGTTATTTTTATAGGCTTTGAGGATTTGTTTGTCAGACTTTCCAGACAAAATTAAATCATGTATGATGTCTTCGCCGATTATCTTGCCGTATTTGTGATCTTTCGCCATTGGTGCATGACATAACGAGTACATTCCAGTGTTAACAATGTATGGAAAAGAAACTGCTATACAGTCTTCCTTCAGTATCTTACGAATATTTTCCTCACTAATATCCTCATGCACACTGGATAAAGGTTGATAAATTAAAATATCACATTTACGAATAGATTCAAGAATTGTCTGGTTGGGTTGCTTGTTGCCTGTTCTAGCATTGTTGGAAAAGTAATGGACTTTAAACTCTTTTTGAGGCAACAATGAAGATAGGATTTTCCTGATCTGACCTGCTTGACAGTTGCCAAATGTGATAACTTTTGTCATTTATTTTTACCAAAAAACATAAAAAGTTATTATAACGGATAGGACTTTAGTTAATACCAATTGTCTTTATATGAATTGATCTGGGATTGTCCAACTTTAAAACGGTACAATTAAGTCTGTTTTAAGCAATCCCCGCGTCTTTTAGCGCGGGGATTGTGTTCGGTAGGTACTTATTTACCCATGCCTAACTGTTGAGCTTTTTGATAAACTTTTCCTTCGGTTAATAAAGAAGGAGCAATCACCACCTCGACTTGCTGCATTTCCTTCATATCCTTAGCACCGAGGGTTCCCATGCTGGTTTTTAATGCCCCTAAGAGATTATGGGTACCATCGTCTAATTTAGCAGGACCGGTTAAAATTTCTTCGATGGTTCCTGTTGTCCCTACATTAATGCGAGTGCCTCTGGGCAATACAGGGGAAGGGGTTGCCATACCCCAATGATAGCCTCTGCCAGGGGCTTCAGACGCGCGAGCAATGGGAGAGCCGATCATCACTGCATCGGCCCCACAGGCAATACATTTACAGATGTCTCCTCCTGTCACAATACCCCCATCAGCCACTACGGGAATATAACGGCCAGTTTCTTGATGATAATCATCTCTAGCGGCGGCACAATCTGCGATCGCTGTTGGTTGAGGAACTCCTACTCCTAATACCCCACGAGAGGTACAAGCGGCCCCTGGACCAATGCCCACTAATACGGCGGCTGCGCCAGCTTTCATCAGGTTTAATGCCACGTCGTAGGTGACACAGTTGCCAAGAATAACGGGCATGGGCATGGTTTGGCAAAATTCCTGCAAATTCAGAGGAATGATAGATTCTGGGGACAAATGGGCTGTAGAAACCACTGTCGCCTGTACAAATAATAAATCTGCCCCAGCTTCAGCCACAATGTCGCCATATTTAGAGGCCCCGACGGGGGTTAAACTAACTGCTGCAATGCCCCCATTAGCCTTAATTTCAGTGATGCGCTCTGTAATTAATGAGGGTTGAATGGGTTTAGCATAGAGTTCCTGCATTAATCCCACAAATTCTGATTTGCCTACCGATGCAATGCGATCGAGAATCGGGTTAGGATCTTCGTAACGGGTTTGAATCCCTTCTAAATTGAGAACACCGATGGCTCCCAAATCCGAGAGTAACCCGGCCATTTTCACATCTACCACCCCATCCATAGCACTCGCTAAAATAGGAATCGTTCGCTCAATGCCGCCAATAGTCCAACTGGTATCTGCTAAACTTGGATCTAAAGTACAAGTTCCAGGTACCAGTGCGATTTCATCTATACCGTAAGCACGTCGGGCTGTTTTCCCGCGACCAATAATAATATCCACGCTTCTATAATCCATTCCCTAAGTATTAGATTAGGCTACCAAATTTTGAGGACTTTGGGAAAGGGGAGGGGGGAATTGGGAATGTAGAATTGAGAATTAAGTTTTTAAAGGTTGCCAAACCCTTTCTTTTTCTTGCCTTTTTTAGACTTTTTCTTTTTACCGCCACCATAACCCCGAAATCCTGGGGCTGCACCTTGACCAAACATTCCCCCCATGCCGGGCATTCCTCCTCCCATACCTGGCATTCCGCCCCCCATACCTGGCATAGCTGGCATTCCCCCTTGTCCCATTTGCTGCATCATGCCCCGCATCCGAGTAAAATTTTTAATTAGCTTACTGACTTCTGCTTCGGGATGACCGGAACCTTTAGCAATACGGCGACGACGATTGGGATTTTTCGCCAATAAATCGGGGTTTTTCCGTTCTTCTAGGGTCATAGAACTGATCATTGCTTCTGTGCGCTTGAGTTCAGTTTCTCCCTTCTCTATATCGGTACTACTGAGTTTATTCATCCCCGGAATCATTTTCAAAATACTGCCAAAAGAGCCCATATTTTTCATCAGGCGCATTTGTTTGAGGAAGTCGTTAAAGTCAAATTTTGCCTCTAGGATTTTCGACTGCATTTGTTCGACATCGGAGAGATCAATTTCCTCCTGTGCCTTTTCCACTAAGGTTAAAACATCCCCCATACTCAAAATACGGGAGGCCATGCGATCGGGATAGAAGGGTTGTAGGGCTTCAACTTTTTCCCCAACCCCCACAAATTTGATGGGTTGCCCTGATATTTGCCGCACAGATAGGGCTGCACCCCCTCTGGTGTCCCCATCCATTTTGGTTAAAATCGCCCCTGTAACCTCAATTTGTTCGTGGAAGGTACGGGTTAGATTGGCTGCTTCTTGCCCTGTCATGGCATCGACAACTAATAGGGTATCATCAGGGTTAACCGCTTTTTTGACACGGGCTAACTCTAACATCATTTCTTCATCGATTTGCAGTCGACCGGCGGTATCGATGATAACGGTATCGATGCCCATTTCTTTGGCTTTGGCTACCCCTTGAGTGGCAATATCCACGGGGTTCGCTTGATTACCTAATTCAAAGACGGGAACCTCGATTTGTTCTCCGAGGGTTTTTAATTGATCAATAGCTGCCGGACGATAGATATCGGTTGCTACCATCAAACAAGTACGGTTTTGTTTGCGCAGATAGAGGGCCAGTTTAGCTGTGGCGGTGGTTTTCCCTGTTCCCTGTAACCCGGCCATTAAAATGACGGTGGGTGCGGTTTCTGCTTGAGCTAAGGGGACGTTACTTTCCCCCATCACCTTAACTAATTCATCGTAGACGATTTTGATCAGTTGTTGACCGGGGTTAACTCCTGCGATGACTTCTGCACCAATCGCTGCTTTTTCTACCTCTGCAATGAAGGTTTTAACCACTTGCAGGTTAACATCGGCTTCTAAGAGGGCACGTCGTACCTCTTTTAAAGCGTCTTGTATATTGGCTTCGGTGATCTTATCTTGACCCCGTAATTTTTTCCAAGCATCTTCTAGGCGATCGGCGAGAGCATCAAACATAGGGCTTTTGCGGTGTTAGGTGATGATTATTGGTTAGTTGGCAACTGTTTTAATTGTACTAGATGGATTATCACTCTTTGAGAAGATGTCACATCTTTTTGAAGCTAGATCATTGCTTTCCTCCCAGAATGTTTTCATATCTGCTACTGTTTGTATGATGGTTGGATCAGTTTCCCATGCTTCCTTGAGATTATTTTTCTGCTTATCAGTCAACCGCCAAGATAGAGGAGGATCATAGGGTTCTCCTTGTTCTCCGTTCCTATTAATCTTTGCATAAGGAAAGGAAATGGTAAAGGTTTCAATTGTTATCTCTTTTGTGATCCCTCTGTTACACCAAGTTCTTTTGAGTAAATCAGCTTCTTTAATATTACGAGCAATTTGAGTCGCATCTCTAACACTATTCAGAGTATTGACTGCACCTAACCCGCTTGTAACATAGCCGAGACTTCCTTCTTGTTGAGCGTTTAATGGTGCCTCTGGAAAAGCATTAATATTCAGCAAAACAATTTTTTTAATGTTCAAAGAATAAGAATCATTCAAGTTTTCATCTTTGTCTTTTGTTACTTTATTCTTTTGATCATTTTCAAGCTTTTCAGTTAACTTATTGTTTTTATAATCTTTAGGCTTTTCAGTTAAATTCAAAAATTTATCCAGTCTTTCTATAGCAGTAAAGGTACCACCATTATCAAAATAACCTCCGTCAGCTATATGATAATTCTGCTTAATACAAATCTTTTCATAGCTTTCTTGATCAATTTCCTTGTCACGTTTTTTGAGACAATTTACCTTATAATTTCTCTTTTCTTCTTCCGTGGCATCTTTGAACTTTTCTTCTGTGAACTTTTTTTCTTTGAACCTTTGTTCTTCCTCAGGATCTTTAAAAATATTCTCTAAAGAATCTTGATCTTGCTGTTTATTTTTTCCATAATCGATATAATTACGAGACAGAGGAGAAACATAGGGAAAACTTGCTGATAGTCTAGCTGCTGTTGTTATGCTTAAATTACATTGTTTAGGAGCTTCTGGTGTTCCACAATTGAAAAGTGTTTTCAAATCCAATGCTTTTGCTTCTTTGATGTTGTCACCATTTCCATTTGTTCCTTGTGTATTGACAGCTTTTAAATAATGGGGCATATCTCTCTTAATCAACTTCATCGGAGATATTAGAAAACGCCGCCCATTTTCTACTAAAGTTGCGTTGAAAATGGGGATTGGTATGTCTGCTTGCACGATCTTATCATACCAATCATCTAAGGTTTGGTTTTTGTTTTGTAAATCAGATTCCCACGATTTTTCTAAGGCATATCCCCGATCTATAAAGCGATTATTTTCGTTAAGCAAAGTCAATGGTCCCCAGAGTCCAATAAAGCGAAATAAATCTGGAAAAGCTAACCCCCAACCCACTGAACCTAACCAATCTTCTGTTGCATCTTTAATCATTTCAGAAGGATTACTGAGAATCCTATTTTCTAAGTTATCTAAATAAAACATTGTTCCAACAGATCCCCCAGAAACAGAACTAATTAAGGCCGTTTTTTTCGTAAAATCTTCCCCTATTTTCTCTTGCAATCCTCCTAAAACTTGAGCCATCCAACCTGATGCTTGAATTCCTCCTCCACTCGCAGCAACAACGACTAAAGATTGTTCACTATCACAGTGTTCATGTATACCGATTTCAAATTCATCTGGACACAAACGCTTTCCTATGGCTCTTCTTAGGGTTGGTTGATATTCTTCTAACTTTATCTGTCTCCCACTCTCATTGAGTTTAAAATAATGGTCCACTTGAAAGAAACCATAACTTGAAGCTGAAAAGATAATTAAGAACAAAATAACTGGAAATCGAGATGACATTAATTGATCAATAAAACTTCCTATAAACTTAAAAAGTGGGTTATCAAAGTTACTAAAAAAACTTGTTAAGTCCATGACTATAACATTATTAGAATCTTCTTTACATTGCCATTCATCAAAAAATAAATCCCAATAATAAGTTACACCTGCAAGCAAAATTGTCATGATTACAATAATTGCGAAGGCATAAACTAAAGTAGGAGGGTTCCAATTTTTTAAAAAGAAATGACTATTAATCCATTTTTTCGGAGCCAATAGAAAATACGATAAATTATCATTATATTTTTGGGGGAAATTTAAGTAAACAATTATCATATAAATTGTTAGGCTTACCATAATTTCTTGTATTGCTATTTTAATTCTTCGAGCTAATAAATCATTATATTTTTGCTTTTTTAATGATTGTTCAAGTTCCGGTTTTATCAATAAAACTAATATCATTATAATAATTGCAATAGCAATTATTACTGCAACTAAAAATCTCAAAGATGATATTTTTAAGCCTTGAAGAAAAATATCAAAAAGCAAGTTAAATCCTTCTAAATTTGCTGTTCTATTTAAAGCAAGTAAGACTAACCAACTTGGTAAATAAAGAAGAAAATTTAATAGTATTATGGACTTGAGAAAACCCTTGTTTTTATCAAGATGAGGATATCTCAAAATAGCGATAGTTTTTATCACAGACATAATTGCCATAGAAGCTAAAAAAGCTGAAACTAGAGCAATTACTAGTTGCTGTATGCTGCTCATCACAAAAATGTTTTCTAAAAATTCAGGAAAAACAACAACAGAAATAATAGGGAATAAGAATAATATGAATCCACTAATAATTGGGATACGAAATAGAATTAAACTTCTTAAAAAACCAGATATCTTTATAGGTGGTTCATCATTATTATATTTCCTATAATTCATTATAATAGGTACACCAAGAAGTAAAAGCGCAGAGAAAATAAAAACAATCGTTGAAGCAAACTCAAGTGATACTAACGAAAATATAATAAACAATAATAAAAATAACAACCATATCCAAATCATCAATCAACCTCTCAATAATATTGAAAAAAATATTAATTTACAGCAAAAAGCATGGTTCTACAGAACTTAGTATGGCAAAAATTGCCCAAACCCCAAATAAGCATGACTTTGCAAGGAAGTTAGTTAAAAGAAAACTATTAGAAACTCAAATAGTTGCTAAATCAGTCTTTCAGGATGTTTTTGTTAATGGTTTTATATTACAGGTCCGATAGAACCAAAAATCTTAGGTATTAATTACCCACAGATTAGATAGGGAACTTATTTCTTAGGTTATGGAATCATATCAGTTGATTAGGGAAGATATCTACCCCTACCTCATTAATCTACATAAATCTTTATATTTATGCTCATATTTGTAACAAAATTGAATTTTCCTGTCTTTTGTGTCACGTCAACTTTAGCTAAAGTGGCAAATAAAGGATCTTTGCTGACTATTGGAATTGTTTGAGATCCTTGAATAAGCAGGAGAGTGATCAATTATATGCTTAGTAGTGAAGCAATTTTGAGAAAATAAATTTTTATAGTTATCCTCATGTTTTGTAACCCAAATTTAAGGCAACCATTGAGGACGAAATCCGACTAAAGGTAACTCTTTTAAATCAGCTTGACTGTTAGCATTATTATTAAGAGGAGGAATCAGTAACCATAATTTACCCCCAACGATCGCCTGACCAGAATTATTAGTTATATTATCGGTTAAAGCAGGATCATCACTGGTTAAAACTTGGTCAAATAGTAATGCTAAGCCATCGGGAGATAAACTAATTTTTATGTCTTGATAATCAGACAATTTTGCCAAGGGAGTCACCTCTCCTGTTTTAATATCAAACTTAGCAAAGTAAGGCTGTTCTTGATAATTTTCCCCGTCTAATAACTCCGTTAACAAACAATATAATTGCTTTCCTGTGGGAGTAAATTGACAATCAATAATCGATCCTTGTGTATTCAATAGTTCTTTTTGTATCCCTTGATTATTAACATAAAATAAGGAGCGAGTATAACGTAAGTTAGCATTATCCGTATTAAAATCTACCATTGCGGCTGCATCACCATTGGGAGTAAAATCTAATAATTGACCGAACTTTGGTAAAAAGTCTAAGGGTTCTGCTTCTGGTTCTAAGGGTAAAATTCCGATTCCTTCTCCCCTAGCAACAGCTAATGCTTGACTATCAGGAGTTATTTCAAAATCTCCCCCGTTTATCTTTAATTTTTCTGGTTTATTTCCCTTTTTAACTGTCCATAAATCGAAGTCTGCAGGATTTTCACGGTTAACTCTTTGTAAAACAATGGTTTCTCCATCAGCAGATAAATCAAATTGGTTATTTTGATAAGTTTCATTATCCAAAACTTCTTCTATTTTTCCAGCAGAATTATTATTAATATCTTCGACTCCATTATTGACACCAGTGGTAACAGTATAAAGCTTTAATTTTCTCAACCCATCAATTCCTAATCCTTGTTCTGAGGCTGAAAATAAAATGCGATCTCCTTGGGGATAAAATTCAAAATTCATCACTACTAAATTAGCAGGAGTGAGAATTTTTTTTCGTTGTTGGGTAATATTGTAAAAAACAATTCTTCCTTGTTCTTCTCCTTGAGTTCCGATGTAAGCTAAAGCACGATCTCGACTTTGAAAGGTTCCCACAAAGGGTTCCATTACTTGACCTTGATTATTGGTTTCTCTAAATCTTTCTGTTGCGTCACTTAACTGAACTTGATAGGTTTGACCATAGGGAATAGGGGTATCTATGGTGTAAGCAAGTCGTCGGCCAGCCCAACTCACTTTACCAGGAAGGGGAGGATCTATAACCAGATTTTTCTCTACGCTGGCTTTATCCATCGGACGATCAAAAGTGATAATAAATGCCCTATCTTTATTATCAACGGTTTGATTTTCCCAACTAAAATTATCTACTTGAGGACCTTTTCTGAGAAAACAATTATTACCACAAAGTTTATCTCCTATAACTAAAGTGCCGATCAAGACACTAAACCCTCCAATTAATAACATAGAGAGTCTATCAATGGGTTCTTGTAAGATTAGTTTTCTTATCATGGTAATTATTAAATGCTTAACTAATTAGAATAACCGTAAGGATCATTCGGAGTAGGAATCGTGGTTATGGTATTAGCGGCTAAAACCAACTGTCGTTTTTGAGTGCTGGTTTCTTGCATGGTTTGAGTATTAATGGCTAAGGTTTCTGTTAACATTTCCCCTTCTATTGTTAACCAAGTATCAGGAGGATAATTGCTACGATTGCGTTCTAATTTCACAGGAAGTCCCACTGGATAAGCATCTACTGCACAACAGGTAATAATAAAACGACTTAAAAAAACATAATTATCAGGAAGGATAGGAGAATGTACAACAAACCCTGTTACCTTAGCTTTTTGACCTTGATAAGCATCTGGTTCCGGATAAGCATTCAGGGTTCTAATCCAATCAATGAGGGAGCGTTCTTCCGGTTTAACATTGACGCTAAAACTTTGAGTTTCCCGTTGCGTCATGGGTAAGGCTTCAGAAATACCCCTTTGTAGTGCCATTTGACTATTAAATACTGTCGGAGGAATAATAAATCCTGCGATCGCTGCGATCACTAATAAACCACTCCCCCACCCTGGAGGAAAAATAGTGATATGTTCCACAGTTTCGCTATTATTTCCTTTTTTGCGGAGGGTTTGACTCCACAACCAAGCTTTAAAACCACCGATAAGGATTAAGAGAATACCAGTGACAAACACTAGCAAAAAATAGTTAGGATGAATTAATAATTTTAGTTGACCAGTAAGCCAATATTTAAACAATAAGATACCCCAAGCCAAAATAGCCAAGACATCCAACCCTGGTAGTAGGGGTTTTAATTTACGGGAAGGGTTAAGTTTTGATAGTACATTCATAAACATTATTTGACCTTGTTAATCACAGCAATTTTAGAGGAAATAACTATGAAATAAGGCCAAGATAAAGGTTAACTGCGCTGCCAGTGCAAATAAATACACTATCATTCTGGGTTGGAAAATTGAAAGCATTAAACCAACTGCTTTGATATCTATCATTGGACCAAACACCAGAAAAGCTAATATGGAACTGGTGGTAAAGGTTGAGGCGAAGGATAGGGCAAAAAAAGCATCTACTGTTGAACAAATAGAGACAATGGCTGCTAAAAGCATCATCGCAACAATAGAACTAATGGTTCCTTGTCCCAAACTTAAAACAATCTCACGGGGAACAAATACCTGAAGACAAGCTGCGATCGCACTTCCTAAAATTAACATTCCCCCTAGTTCTCGCAGTTCCTGGGTGACATTTTCCAGAAAGAGGTTTAAGCGTCTTATAAAGACCGACGATTGATTTTTAGAAAGGCTTAAAGTCGCTGCTGACATCTCATCTAGTCCATCTAGTCTAATAGGATTCTTGCCATCTGCTAACAAAAAAGTCCCTGACTCTAACAACATTGATTCTCGCAAATTAGGTTCTTTTTTCCTAGGACGAGAAAATTTCGGTTGACGAGAGATTTGGGTGATTCTTTTGGCTAACAAAGGTTGTAGCATGGGACGAGGATCTTTCTGGACACTAAAGATACAGCCAATAGTGATGGCAATAATGAGAGAGAAGATCACTCTATAAATAACAATTTGGGGTTGATCGCGAAAGGCCACCCAAGTTGACCAAACTACGATCGGGTTGATAGTGGGAGCCGCTAATAAAAAGCCTATTGCGGCTGAGTTTGGGAGTCCCTGCATTAAGAAGCGTCTCGCCACTGGCACATTACCACACTCACAGACGGGAAACAAAAAGCCGATACAACTTCCAGCGATCGCAGCTAATAATGGGTTTTTGGGTACGGTAGCAATTAATTTTCCTTCGTCGATCCATAAGAGTAAACCACTGGATAGGGCTACCCCTAACAGCAGAAAGGGAAAGGCTTCTACCAGCAGACTGAGGAATAAGGTAAAGGCGTGGTGTAATTGTGTCATTATACGATTGCCCGATCAGGCTGGTTAGGGTCTTATAGACGTAAGTTTAATCAATAAAGTTCTCTTTTGTTTATGGCAAAAGATTTTAATATTTTCTTAATATAACCCATCGACCTCATTAAGATACAACAGATCGGGACTTGAACACTGGTTGTTTACTAATCCCATCCAAAATCTATGATTTAGATGGGGTTAGCCAAAAAATTCTCTTCAATTAGTTTTATCTTTCCTGCATTCTTTGCCAACGAGGATCGGGATCTTTGATTGTTTCCTCTAATTCTTGCCACCGCAGTCCTACTGGTTTGGGGGTAACTGGGGTAGAAATGGGTGCGCTGCTACCTTTCAAGATGGAAATGGCATGACTGTATTGGGGATCAGCTTTGGTTCCCCATAAACTAGGATCGCTTTTCAGTCGAGCTTGTTGTTCCATAGTTAGTTCCAGATAAATATTGGGACTAATGCCTTTTTTATTGATATCGGTACCACTGGGAGGGTAATAACGGGCGATAGTAACTGCTAACCCTGAACCATCGGAAAGGTTATGAACCGATTGTACGGTTCCTTTCCCGTAGGTTTTCGTCCCGACAACGGTTGCTCGTCCATTTTCTTTTAAGGCCCCGGCTAAAATTTCGCTGGCACTGGCTGACCATTGATTTACTAAAACCACTAAGGGTAAATCAGTGAGAGAGGTTCCATTGGCCCAGAAATGGCGATCGCCGCCTTTGCGATCGATGGTGCTGACAATTTCTCCTTTTTCTAACCAAAGACGAGCAATATCAACGCTGGCAAATAGTAGTCCACCTGGGTTTCCTCGTAAGTCTAAGACATAGCCGGATACTTGCTGTTCACCTAATTCTTGAATCGCTTGTTTCATTTGTTCGGTGGCATGGGAACTAAACTCATCTAATTTGATATAACCAATGCGGTGTTGTTCCTCTTCTTTGAGATGATAGGTGACGGCAGCGATTTCAATTTCTGCCCGTTTTAGGGTAACTTGGAAAATACCTTTATTTCGTCGTGAAAGTTGTAAACTGACTTCGGTTCCCAATTCTCCTGCAATGGCTTGTTGTGCCTGTTCGAGGCTCATTAAGGCGGTGGGTTTGCCGTTGATCCGAATCAGGCGATCGCCCCGTTTTAATCCTGCTTCCCTAGCGGGAGAATTTCTGACTGCTTCGATTATATAAAGTTCACTGGTGCGTTTATCAATTGCTAATCTTACCCCAACCCCTGATAATTCTCCCGTAGTTTGACTGGTCAAGACAGAAAATTCACTAGGTGGTAAAAAACGGGTATAGGGGTCATCTAGGTCTTTTAAGGCTTCCCGAATCGCTTTATAAGCCTGTTTTAAGTTATCATAGTCTTGGGAGAGCAGTTCTGTTCTTTTTTCTAACCACTCAGCCTGATTAAATTCGTAGTTGACAAATTCATTATTCACAATTTGCCACATCTCGTCGATAATGGCCTTGGGATTATCTTCTAAAGCATCTGGTTGAGGCGCACTCAGCACGGGAAGAGCAAATGTCTGCATGGAGATTGCTGCTAGGGTTCCACCCCAAAAGAGGGATTGATTAGTGCAAAGGGATTTTATCAAGTTATTCATGGGATTTTATCGATGTCAAACGGGAGTCAAGAGAGTGGTTTATGTTACCCAACCGTTATCTTATGGTACACGCTCTTATATTATAATGACGCTGATTTCAATTAAGAGTTCTTAAGAATTCCCTGACCGCTTAGTTAGTACAAGGATACGTAGCAATAACAGATAAAACTCCAGGTCAATCAGAATGTAGAATGTAGAATCTGCGAATGCGCGAATTACCTCCTCCTCAAGTTGGAGGCTTTAAACAAGGAAAATTCTTCTTCTCTTGGTCGAGGGATGGTGAGGAAACCTCGCCATCCCTCGACCGCTTTTTATCCCCTTGAAAAAGGAGGCCTGGAAACCTTTTTTTAGGACAAACAAAAGAAGTCCCCACCTAAAAACACCATGAGAAACATCCATATTTTAGGTGAGGAGAATGTCACACGTTAACGACTTCAGTAGTAGAAGTTTTGGTTGAAGGGTTTGCAGATTGAGACTTTAGAGCCCGGAACATTCCGAAGCGACAAAGACCGGCACCAAAGCCAAGGCGCATTAACAACATCGTGGGTACTTCTCGAAGGGATTTAATGAAACCTGAGAAGCCAAACTTAATTAATCCTTGGGGTCTGACAATTCCCTGCCAAATTGATTCTAACCAAGAGGGGAGGGTTTCCTTTGTCCAGTCTGCTGTGATCACTTCTCCTTCGACCAGCCCAGTTTCTGCGATTTGTTCAGAAAACCCTTCAATACTCGAAAACGCCGGATGGGACCACTGATCTAATAGTTGACGCATAACGGGTTTTTCCCAGAAATTAAGGGGCTTTTGACGTTCATCTCGTTGATTCCAGTCAGCAACTACTAAAATGCCCCCAGGTTTTAACACTCGCATCATTTCTGAGGCATATTTAGCTTTGTCTGGCATATGGGGACCGGCTTCAATGGACCAAACGACATCGAAACTATTATCGGGGAAAGATAGTGCCAAAGCATCATCCACTTTGAATTGAGCGGTAACGTCTTCAGGGGTCAACTCTGTGGCCCTTTGTACTTGTTTGGGACTTATGGTAACTCCTGTGACATCAAACCCATATTCCTTGGCTAAAATGCGACTGCTTCCCCCAATACCACAACCGACATCTAACACGGTTGTGCTACGGGGCAATTTATCTAAACCACCCCATTTCACCATTTCGCGAACAAAGTCCGCTTTTGCTTCTAAAAAATCTTTGCGTCGTGGTGGGGAACCGTAGTGTCCTAAATGGATATGTTCCCCCCAGTAAAATTCTAAAATACCGTCTTGTGTCCAATCATCGTAAGAATTGGCAACTGTTTCAGATGATTCGTAACTGCGGGGTGTTACTAGATAGACCACAACGCCTATCACTAAAACTAAAGCGATCAATCCAAGGGTGTAATATAAGTACATTAATACAACCGTAATATTTGTTTACAATGTTCTCCTTATAATATCAAATTTTGCCAAAGTAGAGGCTTTAAGACCTATCTGCTTTCTTTCTTGACACTCCCCGCCCGATAAGTTCGGGGATTCTTCAATCAATGATCCGTCTTGCTGATGCAACCTGAGAAGGTTTTGACTATTGAGCGATCGCTACTATTTAACTAGGCTGATGCAAATTAGCCTAGTGTGTGGGGAGGAATTCTTACACTTTTTGCGATCGCTAAAAAAGTCTCGTCCTTTGTAAAACGGCTTTTAAAGGCGTTTCCACAGGACAAAAGTAGAGCGAACGATTTTGGGGCAAATTTCCACATTTGCATCAGCCTACTATTTAACCGTGATCATCACCGCATTGTTGCTGGCTTTTTGTGGCGATCGCCTTGATTTTTTAGGGATCACTGTTGAATACTACATCTGCTTTGTATCTAGCAACGGAAAATTTACAGGGGGCAAAATTTTAGCGATCGCTGTATCATTGAAGTACATAAGTGAAGTTGACTCAAACCCACTTCAGACAAGCTTCAGAGACATTGTACCCAGTAACGGGTCGGGCAAAAATCGCTAAAACGACTTTTAAATAACGCTTTTGTCGTTTTTAGTGGGGGGAAGTACAGAACGAAAGATGCCCAGCCATCTGACTTGTACATTTTCATTTTTGATTGATATCACTGGATCAAGGAGGTTTTATGGATAGAATTCGTGTGCTATTTGCCGATGATCAGTTTCCGTATGATGAAGCCGAGCGAAATACCTCTGTAAAAGAAACCATCCTCACAGAGATTGGAGACAAACTTCGAGCAGAAAATCTAGAGCCTGAATCTGCATTTTCGGAGGATTTCAAGTGGTTTCAGGGACTAAGCCAGCACCTTAGGGAACGGTTTGAAGTTCTCCCAATGAGAACCTTTGCGGAAGCCCAAGCCGCACTCTACAAACGGGATAAATTTGATGTTGCAGTCATCGATTTATCGTGGTTTGGTGATGCTCAGCTCTTTTCCGGAAAACGCCATAATGTCGGACTCGAGCTACTAGAGAATCTTAAGGAAGAAAATGACAAATACAAAGGCTATAAGCCAGTCCTTGCCTTCTCACAAAACTTCGCAAAAGATCCAAAGCTCATGAGTTTAGTTATGGATCGGGGTGCATTACCCGTACCAAAGACTTACTCTGAGACAGGTTATCAGGCTCTCTCTTCGGCCATCTCTTATTTGGCTAGGGTCCGGCCTCCCGGTAGCACCGCAGAAGACCCAGCGGTAGCCGCAGCACGCATTACTAGAACTGGTGCGATTATTATTGCGTTAATCACTGGTGTTCTTGGTCTGCTTGGGGGAATTTCGACTGCACTAATTTCGTCTAATCCCCTACCCTACTCTCTCGAAGCACCACAGGAGGCCGTTGTTCAAGAATGAGGTTGTTCATATTTAACATAATCCGCTCCTTAACTGAGTGGATTATGTTAATCACTATCACGGCTATCCATGATGGGAATAAACTCATTTTCAGGAGCTAAAGAAGGAGGAATCTCTGGTTGTGGAGGTTCTAAGAGTTTATTCCAAACCGTTATTTGAGCTTGAGCCGAACCATAAGCAGCACTATCACTAGGAATCATTTTGGCTAACTTTACGGCTTCGGGTAACAAAGAACGATTGGCTAATTTTTGAGCCATGGATAATAACTGAAAACTCCAACGGTCAAGTGCTTGTTGCGCTTGGGAGCCTGCATCGGTTGACGAGGGAATTTTTTGTACCACAGAAATAGCCGACACCAGGGCTTGAGGGGTTTGGCTTTGAGCAATCAGATAAGCCTCCTGTAAATTACGTTGAGCGCGGGTTTCCCTTTGCCACTGACGAATATTCTCTTGAGCTTTTGGATAAAGTACCCGTCCCGGACTAATTTGTTGGGCTGCACGGATAGCTGATTCGTAATTCTTAGCACTCCCTAAGGCGAGCGCCTGATTGAGAAGGGGCTGATCTTCTTTGCGTTGGATGCTTCTGCGCCAGCCACTAATCTCTTTTTGGGCTTCACCAGAAAGGGGTCGGCCAGAGCCGATTGCTTGGGCTTTAGTAATGGCTTCTCTCAAGTCCGAAATACTACCCCCTAGGGCCAAACTACGGGCTTGAGCCAGAATAGGTTGGTCCTCACGCAGTTGAATGGTATTGGTCCATTGACGAATTTCCCGTCTGGCTTCTTGATAGCGAGGGTTACTGGAGGGAACTAGCTCTGCTGCGGCAATGGCAGCATTCAAATCATCAATACTACCCCCTGTGGCCAAGTCTCGCGCTTTTTCGAGGTGAGTTACATCCTCAATTTCTAATTGCCAACGATTGATCAAGTCTTGGGCTTCTTGATATAGGGGACGATCTTCTTGGATCTCTTCGAGGGCAACAATGGCAATTTCTAGATTTTCCACCGTACCACTTTGGGCATCTAGCCCTGCACTGGCCATGGTTTGCCAATCTTCAATTTCATCAGCTAAGGCTAGATTATCTGGTATTTTGTTAACGGTATTTGATAAGGTTGACCAACGACGATCGTCAATTAAGTCATCCACATAGTCGGTAATTTTTCCTTTGGCCTCTTCGATCAGATTTTGGGCTTCTCGATAAGCATAACTCTCAGGGCTAATTTTTTCAGCATCGGCAATAGCTCCTAACCAGTTATCTAAACCTCCACGACGCAAGACACGATAAGCATTATCTAGTTGGGCACTTTCTTCTTGGGCTAATTGGATTTTGTTGACCGTATCATCGTATCTTATGGTTGCCCAATATTCATTGGCAACATCGAGAAGCTTGATCGCCTCTCTGAAAGCCAAGTTCCAATTGGACTCACGTAATTCTTCTTCGACTTGGGCAAACACTTCCTCTCCTTCTCGCCAAATACTGCGCCATTTTTCTATTCGCTCTTCTACGACTTCATAGACTTGCACATGGCTAGGGATCTCGCGAGCCGTTTTAATCGCTTTTTCTAGTTCACCTTTTTGAAACTCTTTTTCTGCTATGTCAAGAATAGCAACGGCCCATTCTTCCACATTCCGATTAATTTCATGTCGTAGGGGATGATTATCAGAAAGGGCTTCTACTAGATTTATGGCCCTCAATAAACCGTCTACGTTTCCTTGTTCGGCTTCTATTTGGGCGCAGTAGAGCCGCATTGAGGCTGAGGCGACTGGCCAGAAAATACGAACACACTGAGGTGACTTGGGCAACCGTAATAACATGGAGGTTGCGGTAAATCCCACTGTTCCCGACACCACAATCAGAGTAATCGCCCAAATTTGCCAGGGTATACGACTGCCTCGCACAATCATACCGTCCATTAATGTCCGATGATTAGCAGAACTCCTTCTCTTGGTTGAGTTTTCCATTTGCCCATTTCTCCTCATCCACCCATTCCATTATGCCTCCTGTGAGTCATTATGCCCAATGTTTTCTCCGAGATAGTCAAAAACTATGGGTCATACTTTCCTCTTTAGATAATTTAACGCAAAGTCCTCCTTTTGTGATACCCGAATCCCACTTGATGGAAAAATTGGGTTTAAGGGATAATTAAAATTGGACAGGGAGCAAGATTAATCACTAAATTAGTGACACTTTCAGAAGCCCCTTCAGAGGTTAAACCCAGTCCCCGTGAGCCCATGACAATTAACTCTGCATTGGTTTCGTCGGCCACATCACAGATGATAAAGGGGGGTTTTCCTTCGCGTTCAATGATTTCCGCTTCTATGCCCTTCTCTGCAAACAAAGCTTGGGCTCCTTGTAATAACTTCGCCACCGCCTCAGCAGAAGTCATTACCCCCCCTTGGGATATTCCTTGACCATCTTCGGCTTTTTCCACCACTGATAACAAAACTAAACGACTATCGTAGGTTTTAACCAACTTAGATACTGTTTCGGCTGCTTCACGGGCTTCTCGACTCTGATCCACCGGGAACACTATGGTCTTAAACATAACTTATCTATCTCCTGGATACCGATTCAGGTACAATCAGCAACAGCACGATCGCTTGTCCCTAGTTCTATTTTATTCTCTCAGGGCTTGGAGCGGTTGTGTTTATTCACAAGTTGATTTAATCTTTTTTTAAGTAATCAGCAATCAAATAAAGTACCCAGAGACTCTGGGAAACGAAAACGCCTGATTAGTCGTTCTGTCGGGGAACACTGGGAGATGTACTCATCGCTCTTACTAATCTGTTCTAGATAAGTGGCGAAACCTCGTGTAAACGGGAATAACCAGGAATGCCCTATCGCGAGTTAGGGAGGTTCCCCGCACAAAGTTTACGGAGTGCGTGGGAAGATGTCACGCATCATTTAGCCATCATCGGAGGATATTGATAGTGTCTAAAAAAACAGTAGCCAATTTAGCAACTGCGGATCTCGAAGGAAAGCGTGTTCTGGTACGGGTTGATTTTAACGTTCCTTTAGATAATGGAGCCATCAGCGATGATACTCGTATTCGTGCTGCTTTACCTACCATCAAAGAATTAATCAGCAATGGGGCAAAAGTTATCCTCTGTAGTCACATGGGTCGTCCCAAGGGTAAAGTGGTAGAAAGCATGAGTTTAGCTCCTGTGGCCGCTCGTTTATCTGAGTTATTGGGTCAACCTGTGACCATGTGTGATGAGTGTGTGGGTGATTCTGTAACCGCCGCCATTGCTAAGCTGGAAAATGGTCAAGTTGCTTTATTAGAAAATCTTCGCTTCCATGCAGAAGAAGAAGCCAATGATCCTGAGTTTGCTAAACAATTAGCTGCGAATGCAGATTTATATGTCAATGATGCCTTTGGAACGGCACACCGCGCCCATGCTTCAACCGAAGGGGTAACTCACCATTTGAGTCCGAGTGTGGCAGGGTATTTAATTGAAAAAGAGCTACAGTATCTCCAAGCAACCATTGAAAACCCTCAACGTCCTTTAGCTGCTATTATCGGCGGTTCTAAGGTTTCTAGTAAAATTGGTGTTATTGAAACTTTACTCGATAAGTGTGATAAGTTACTCATCGGTGGTGGTATGATTTTCACCTTTTATAAAGCCCGTGGCCTCAGTGTGGGTAAGTCTTTGGTGGAAGAGGATAAGTTAGAATTGGCTAAGTCTTTAGAAGCTAAAGCTAAGGAAAAAGGGGTAGAATTATTACTGCCTACGGATGTGGTTTTAGCGGATAATTTTGCTAAGGATGCTAATTCTAAGGTTGCCAGTATTGACAGTATTGAAGATGGTTGGATGGGATTAGATATTGGTCCTGACTCTGTTGAAGTTTTCAAGAATGCTTTGGCTGAGTGTAAAGCAGTGATTTGGAACGGCCCGATGGGGGTATTTGAGTTCGATAAATTCGCTGTGGGAACTGAAGCTATCGCCAATACTTTAGCTGGGTTAACGGGAACGGGAACCACTACCATTATTGGCGGTGGTGACTCTGTTGCTGCGGTTGAAAAAGTTGGGGTTGCTGAGAAAATGAGCCACATTTCTACTGGTGGTGGTGCGAGTTTAGAACTGCTTGAAGGTAAGACTTTACCAGGTATTGCAGCCTTAGACGAAGCTTAATTGTCTTTTTTTTGGGTGGGCATTGCCCACCTAAATGTAAATTGTTGAAAATATCATCAAAATTAACTATGGAAACAGTCACGTCTTTTCTCAGTATCGATGAATTTTTACAATTACCAGAAACTCAACCTGCTTCTCAACTTATTGATGGTCAAATAATCCCAAAAGTAATGCCTCAAGGAGAACATAGTCGCTTACAATATAAACTTTGTTCAACCATTAATGAAGTTGCTGAAAATAATAGGATTGCTTGTGCTTTTCCTGAATTAAGATGTATTTTTAATGATAATGTTATTGTTCCTGATATCAGTGTCTTTCGATGGAAAAGAATACCGAAAACTTCATCAGGACGCATTGCTAATCGTTTTAACCTTTATCCTGATTGGTCGATCGAAATTTTATCACCAGAACAGAGTCAAACTAAAGTTTTAAAAAAGTTATTATTTTGTTCCCAAAGTGGAACGGAGTTGGGATGGTTAATTGATCCCGATGAAGAAACTATTTTGATTGTTTTTTCTGAACAAAAAATACGGTTATTAAGTGGTCAAGAAATATTACCTATTCTCTCGGAACTTGACTTAAGTTTAACGGTTAATGAGGTTTTTTCTTGGCTGAATTTTTAATCAAATAAACGAGGCAAAAACGTTAAAATCTATGTCTAGCCTTTCGATTATTATTCCTACCCTTAATGAAGGGGGATGTTTAGAACATACGCTGAAATGTCTTAGTTTGTTAGAACCATCGCCATTGGAAATTATTGTTGTTGATGGGGGTAGTGTCGATAATACTGTTGCCATTGCCCATAATTATGATGCGACTATAAGTTTATCTTCTATAGCCGGACGAGCTATCCAAATGAATGAAGGTGCAAAACTCGCTACTGGAAAGTTTTTGTGCTTTATTCACGCTGATACTTTGGTTCCTTATGATTTAGTTACCCTGATCGAAAATACTTTGAGTGATCAAGACATTGCTGGGGGTGGTTTTATCTCTCTAATGACGGGAGAAACAACAACCCGATGGGGAACTTCTTTACACAATTATCTCAAAACTTACTATGCACCTTTTTTCTTCCGTCCCCATCTATTTTTATTTAAAGGATTAAGGTTGCTGTTTGGAGATCAAGTGATGTTCTGTCGTCGTGGTGATTTCTGGGATTGTGGTGGTTTTGATGATAATCTACCCATCATGGAAGATGCTGATTTATGTTTAAGGTTAGTCTCTTATGGGCGTATCTGTTTACGTAACCGTGTTGTACATTCTTCAGATCGTCGTGTTGCTAAGTGGGGTTCATTGAAGGCTAATCTGATTTATCTTTGGATTGGTATTCTTTGGGGTTTAGGAGTCAAGGCAACTTATCTTAAACAATTTTATGCTGATATTAGATGAAAGTTTGTTACAGCTTAAAATGGAATCTGTTAAATTTGTTGATCAGAATTCAATTTCCCTCCGTGACTCATATCTCAACAGAAGGGTTAGCAACTTGGCTGGAAGATAAACAACAAAAGTCACCTTTATTGTTAGATGCTCGCAATCCTATTGAATACGCTATCAGTCATCTGCGAGGGGCTTATTTAATGCCGTTAAACAACAAAGACATTCTTTCGTGTTCTTTAGATACTCCCATTGTTACTTATTGTTCTGTTGGCTACCGTTCAGCTATTCTCGCCCAAAGACTGCAAAAAATGGGCTATAAACAGGTTTTTAATCTTGAAGGTTCTTTGTTTGCTTGGAAACAGGAAAATCGTCCTATTTTCTGCGACGAGCAAATTGTCTCATCAATTCACCATAACAATTTATTTTGGGCATTATGGCTCCAGTAAAGATAATAAACCTCAGTTTACTCATTCTTATAAATAGGGGCTAATTTTACATTTCTAGCTAATCCTCAGAATTGTCAAAGAAGTTTTTTTAGGTTAATAGTAATATAAAATTCCCTAAGCTTGACATAAATTTTCAATCTCTGAGGCTTGTGTTGGCAATTTAGCAGTTAATATTTCTGCCCCTTTTTGGGTAACTAAAATATCATCTTCGATACGAATTCCTTTAACATCGGAAAATTGTTTTAATGTATCCCAATCAATATCTTGATGATATTTTTTTTGAAAGTTAGGATTATTTAAAATAGCAGGAACTTGATAAAAACCTGGTTCAATAGTTACTATCATACCTGCTTTTAAGGGACGATCTAATCTTAAATAACCTAATCCAAACCGTTTACTTCTTTTTCTTCCTGCTTCGTATCCTGCTAAGTCTCCTAAGTCTTCCATATCATGAACATCTAATCCTAATAAATGACCAACTCCATGAGGAAAAAAGAGGGCATGAGCATCTTTTTCTACTAAGGTTTCAGCATCACCTTTTAAAATACCTAAATCAACCAATCCCTCGGCAATAATTTTGGCGGCTAAGAGATGAATTTCACGATATTCTATTCCTGGTTTAATGGCTTCAATACAAGCATCATGAGATGCTAAAACAATGTCGTAAATATCTCTTTGGCTACGGGAAAAATGTCCACTTACGGGCCAAGTTCTGGTAATATCTGATGCCCATCCTAAGTCTGTTTCTGCTCCTACATCTGCCAGCAATAAGTCACCAGAATTTAATGAATTGTTATAGGTTTGATTATGTAATACTTCTCCATTAATGGTAACAATACTATTATAAGCGCAAGTCATGTTCTGACTCATAATATAACCTTCCATTGCCCCTCTAACTTCAGCCTCTGTTGAATATTTTTGAGTTGATTTTATTCCTATTTTATGGGCATTAACAGAAACTTCAATTGCTTTCTTTATTTCTTTTAAAGCGGCTTGATCATGGGTTGATCTCAGGGTAACAATGGCTTTAACTAATTCTAAATCAATGTCAATTAATTCCTGAATAGAGGGTAATGAACGGTTTAAAATTTGACACTGTTGTTGATAGGTAAATCTATCTTGTACCGCAATAGTTGCTACCCCTTTTATTTTACTTTTTAAAGCTTCCATAGGATAGGCATCATTAGCACCTATTTCTTCGGCAATACCCTCTCTTGTGCGCATTTTTCCAGACCAGAGGGTACTATCAGGAGAAGGGTTATCCATAAACAAGGTTAATTTTCCTTTTTCTAAGTAAATAGCTGCATTCTCTAAGGTAAGTCCTGCAAAATAGAGGAAATGACTACTGGCACGAAAGGGATAATTATTGGCTCTAAAATTCCTTGAAGGAGCTTTTCCTGACCATAAAATAGCGGGAATATTAATGAGTTGAGCTAATTTATTTCTGCGATTTTTTAAGGTTTCAATAGAAATCATATCAGTTATTAAATAATAATTTTTTCTAGAGATGGGTTAGATTAACATTACCGATTTCAAAAATTTTACTGACTATTTCTTCAATAGGTGGTTCGGTAACTTTAAGATCATTAACCTCTAGTTGTGCTAAAATTTTAGCAATGGTTTCTGTTAATTTTTCTTGTTTGACTAAAAACCGTACTTCTTGACCAATCACTGTTTTAATCTCTCCATAATTTTCTAATTTTTCTAAAGAAACAGGATGAGGTAATTCGACTTGAATTTCTCGGTAGGGTGCAAATTTTTCCACTAATTGATCTAGATTACCATCATAGATCAATTCTCCTTCATGAATCAATAAAACCCGTTGACATAATTCCGTAATATCTGCCATATAATGACTGGTTAATAAAATCGTTGCTTCATAGCGTTGATTATATTCTTTGAGAAAGCTACGAATGGCAGCCTGAGAGTTAACATCTAGCCCTAATGTGGGTTCATCTAAAAATAAAACTTGGGGATGATGTAATAAAGCAGCCAATAATTCTGCTTTCATTCTTTGCCCTAATGACAGTTTACGAACTGGTTGAGTTAATTGTTCTTTAATAGATAACATTTCTGCTAACTCTTGCAGTCTCTTATTGAAGATTTTATCAGAAATTTCATAAACAGCAGCGTTGATTCTTAGAGAATCTAAAGCTGGTAAATCCCATAATAGTTGCTGTTTTTGTCCCATAATTAAACTCATGCTTTTTAAAAAATTGGCATGACGATTAAAGGGAGTATAATTAATGATTTTGATTTCTCCTCTGGAGGGATGAATTAATCCCGTTAACATTTTGAGTGTGGTAGTTTTTCCTGCACCATTTGCCCCTAAAAAACCAACAATTTCGCCAGAATTGATAGAAAAAGAAACATCCTTGACTGCGATTATATCTCTATAGTTACGCTTAAAAAAATGGTTGATTGTTCCTTTAATTCCTGGCTGTTTTAAAGAAACTTTGTAAATTTTACTTAGGTGTTTAACATCAATGATAGACATAATTATTACATTAAGCTCGATTTAAAGTGTAGAATAATAATTCATAAAATACTAATTCATAGTCTAAATAGTTTATATTTTTCCCTTCTACAGTCAATATTTTTTTAGTATAAGTATCAGGAGTTTTTGAAATAACGACAGGTGTATCATGTAATTTTTTAGAGGAAAATCGATAAACACCAAGAATTTCATCTACGGGAAAAACCCAACGATTTGCTTGAATTTCAATGACAATCATTCTCTCATAAACAACAGGAACTATGCTTACTTCATGGTCAATTTCTTTGTTTTTATCATTTAATTCTGCAGGAGGCAAAGATAATAAATTTCGTAATAAAATACACATTAAAATTTCACCACGAATATTAACAATTCCAGCAAAAACATGATTACTACGGTGGGGTAAAGTATGAATAGGATGAACATGAGTAATTTCTTTAATTACCCACGCGGGTAAGGCTAACCATTCTTGAGAAACCCGAAAAATAATAAGTCCAATAATTTCATCATCAATGGTTTCTTTTTTAACTAAACTTGAATTTTTTTTCTCGACTTTTGCTGCACTTTGTTCCCAATCTTGCGCTAAAATGTTAGTCCATTCTTCAACATATCCTTGAGGAGATTCTCGTTGTAATAATGTGCGTCCGGCAGCTTGATAAGCAGGACAATTTCGACAATGAATGACTGTTTTTAGTTCAGGGCAAGAACTATCCCCTGAAACTCCAATTTCATTCCAACAATAGTTAACAAAATCTTCCATCATTAGCTCCATTAACTAATTAACATATCCATTATTGAGAAACCAATCAATGGCATCTTGAAGTGCGATTTTAATAGGAGAAGAAGGCAAACCGAGTTCTTTAATGGCTTTAGATGGATCATAATACATGGGTTGTTTGGACATTTTTACTCCATCGATAGGAATGGATGGTTTTTTTCCTAAAGGAAATAATAAATATTCTTCTATCCAAGCAACAGTTAAAGGTAACCAAAGGGGTAAGGTTTGTTGGGGGGCTTTCAACCCAGTTAGCAGAGATAATTCATCTAATAAGCTTTTTAAAGTGATGTTTTCGTTACCTAAAATATAACGTTCTCCGGTCTTGCCCTTTTCTAATGCTAACAGATGACCCTGCGCTACGTCTCGTACATCAATAATATTTAACCCTGTGTTGACATAGGCTGGCATTTTACGACGTAAAAAACGTAAAATTATTTCTCCTGTGGGCGTGGGTTTAATATCTAAAGGACCAATGGGGGTACTGGGATTAACAATTACAATATCTTGTCCATTAATAATTGCTTTGTGGGCTTCTTGTTCAGCCCAATATTTAGATTTTTTGTAAGCTCCTACTAATTCATTAACAGGACTTTGATGGCTTTCATTAACAATTTCTCCTCCTTTTCCTACCCCAATGGCTGCAACGGAACTGGTATAAATAATGCGCTCAATATTAGCTATTTGTGCCGCTTTTAAAAGAGAGCGAGTTCCTAACACATTACTCTCATATAATTGTTCTTTATCCCTTTGATACAATGAGTAGTGAGCAGCAACATGAAATAAAACCTGACAGCCTTTTATTTTATCTGCTAAATCAAGAGCATTAAGGTTTCCTTTAACTATTTCGATGTCTAATTTTTTGAGGTTATCTAAATTACTTTGGGGACGAACTAAGGCCCGCACTTGATAGCCTTCTTTTAATAAAAGTCTGACTAAGTTTGCACCAATAAATCCGGTTCCTCCTGTCACAAATGCTTTGATAGTCATAATTAAATTGCTACTTGACTTGAATTTCTCAGCTATCTTAGCATTATTCAATAAAGAGATGTATTGGGGTCTTTTTCTATCAAAAGAAGAAGCGATCGCTCGTTCCATTACCAAAAAAAGGGTTTAAAGCTTACAACTTGAGGTTTCGGTAATTCGCGCATTCGCGCATTCTGATTAACCTTGATTAATGCAGGAAAATTTCAAGGGTAATCTTAATAATAAAGTTAAAGTGTGATCGCTACCTTAAAAACTAGCCTGAATTTGCCAGTATCCCTTATCATGCAAGAGGACGATTATCTCATCAAATACAGATGCCGTCTTTTATGATTAACATCATGGTGTCTTTTGCGAAAACTTTGTTACTAACTAACTTATGGACTTTTCTAGCAACATTGCCAGTCAACTGAATGCTGGAACAATTCTACCGGAAGGAATTGTTATTATTACCCTAATGGTTGTTCTTCTGGGGGATCTCATCGGAGGGCGCAATGCCAGAGTCTGGCTACCTTACGGGGCGATCGCCGGTTTACTAGCTTCCCTATTTACCCTGTATATGGCTTGGGATAGCCCTTCTAGCATAGGGTTTCTGGGGGCGTTTAATGGGGATAATTTAAGTATTGTCTTTCGGGGAATCATCGCTTTATCAACTGTTGCCACTATCTTAATGTCGATTCGCTATGTGGAGCAAACAGGGACCTCTCTAGCGGAATTCATCGCTATCATGTTAACGGCTACTTTGGGGGGAATGTTTCTCTCCGGGGCTAACGAGTTGGTGATGATTTTTGTCTCTTTGGAGATGTTGAGTATCTCATCTTATTTGATGACAGGATACATGAAGCGAGATCCCCGTTCCAATGAAGCAGCGTTAAAATATCTTTTAATTGGGGCTTCTAGTTCAGCTATCTTTCTCTATGGCAGTTCTCTGTTATATGGCTTATCGGGAGGCGAAACTACTTTAGATAGTATCTCAGAGAAGATTATGGCCAGTGACGGAAGTTCTTCATTAGGACTGGCCATCGCCTTAGTGTTTGTCATTGCGGGTATTGCTTTTAAAATTTCCGCCGTCCCTTTCCATCAATGGACTCCAGACGTTTATGAAGGTTCCCCAACCCCCGTCGTGGCGTTTCTATCTGTGGGCTCTAAGGCTGCTGGATTTGCCTTAGCGATCCGCTTATTGGTGACAGCATTTGCTTCTATTGTGGATGAATGGCATTTAATCTTCACGGCTTTAGCCATTCTCAGTATGGTGTTGGGTAATGTAGTTGCGTTAGCGCAAACCAGCATGAAGCGGATGTTAGCTTATTCGTCCATTGGCCAAGCGGGATTTGTGATGATTGGTTTAACCGCCGGAACGGATGCAGGATACTCCAGTATGGTGTTCTATTTATTAGTTTACCTGTTCATGAACTTAGGGGCATTTAGTGGGGTTATTCTCTTTTCCTTGCGCACAGGCACGGACCAAATTAGTGAGTATGCCGGACTCTATCAAAAAGATCCCCTATTAACCTTGGGATTAAGTCTTTGTTTACTTTCTTTGGGCGGTATTCCTCCCTTAGCAGGATTTTTCGGCAAGATTTATCTGTTCTGGGCGGGTTGGCAAGCAGAACTCTATGGACTGGTATTACTTGCTTTGGTAACCAGTGTTGTCTCAATTTACTATTACATTCGTGTGGTTAAAATGATGGTAGTTAAAGAACCTCATGAAATGTCGGATTCTGTGAAAAACTATCCTGAAATTCGCTGGGACTTACAGGGAATGCGTCCCTTACAAGTTGGATTGGTGTTATCAGTTATTGCCACTTCTTTAGCAGGAATTTTATCCAATCCTCTGTTTACGTTAGCCAATGATTCTGTTACCAGTACCCCCATTTTACAGTCGACAATGGTAACAACTGCTACCTCAGAGGTAGAAATTTCTTCTACTACCCTTAACCGATAATTTTCCCTTGGGTGGGCATTGCCCACCTTAATTAGTTATTCTTATCAAGACTAACTCTAATTTTTAATAACTGTATAAAGTTAATAGTTTTAAATATTGATAACTTAAAAACTTTTTAAAAAATAGAAAGGAAGTTACAAAATTTCAAAAATTTAAAGATCAATGATAATGTATAGGAAAAAAACAAGAATACTGTCGCTAGTTTCTGATAACAAATAATAAGTCATGTAATAAAGACTTCAAATCAATGATGGTTACTGAAAAAATAGCAACCCCCAAAAAGCATTTTAAGAAATTAGACTATATTCGCGGTTTTGCTGCTGTATATGTTCTGATTTATCATATTTTCTCATTAACTAATTTCATTCCAGAAACAATACAAAATGTCTTCTTCTCCTTTGGACAAGAAGCTGTCATGTTGTTTTTCCTTCTCAGTGGGTTTGTCATTTATATTTCAGTTCACTATAAACCTAATATTAGCTTTAGGTATTATTTTATTAGACGATTTCGCCGTATCTATTTTCCCTTGATAATTGCTTTAATATTATCAGCTTTTTTAGCAGTTGTAAATCAAAGATTTTTACAACAGTTTACTTGGAATGAACTGATAGGAAACCTCTTGATGTTGCAAGATTTTTCTGCTAAGCCAGGGGTTTTGATTCGCCCCTTTTTACGGAATTATCCCCTCTGGAGTTTATCATACGAATGGTGGTTTTATTTACTATTTTTTCCCCTTTATAAAAGTATTTTATTTCAATTACCTAATCGGATTTATTGGGTTTGTATGGGCTCATTTATTTCCTATGTTATTTATATCATCTATCCCAATGCGATCGCTTTATATTTAGCTTATTTTATTATTTGGTGGTGTGGGGTAGAAGCAGCAGAAATTTATGTCAGAACGAAACGCTTTACTTTAAAAACAGTGAAACCAATTTTAATCTGTTTATTTTTGATGTCGATTATTAGCTTTATTCCAGTCATTTTTACTCATGAAATTAAATTAGGTTATTATCCTTTTCTTAATTTTAGACACTTTGCTAGTTCTTTTCTTGCTATCTTAGGCGGTTTGATTTGGTATCTTTATAACTTACGCTATTTTGATAATCTCCTAGGAATATTTTATCGGGTGGCTCCTATTTCCTATGCACTATATATTTTTCATTATCCTATTTTAACCCAACTTAAATTATCCCGATATATCCCTAATTTATGGTTAGATTATGCCTTAAAACTATTATTGATTTTAGGGATGTCATATCTCGTAGAAATTAAGTTACAACCTATTATCAATCGTTGGATTAACTAAACTCTGATAAAAATATCCCAAACAAGTGATTAGATATAGCAATCAGTAATAAGTTGAGAAAATAAAATCTGAGTGCAAGGCAATAGGCAACATATACAAAAACATCTCATGAATCATTGCCAATTACTATATGTCAATGAGAATGTGCGAATTAGCGATCCCTTAAGTTGGAGGTTTGAAACCTTTTTTTTCAGTCAGGATTAACAACTTAGATATCAAGTGTAACTCACTGGTTAAGAGAAACGCTATATCAGACAATACAGATTTGGTGCAACAGCATATCTTGATTGCTTTTTTTGTAATGTGAACAAACTCAAACAAGATTAGATTCTTGTGCGTCTAAAACCGCCATAGCAGCCATATTAATAATGGTATTAATTTGACATCCTCTTTGGAGAATATGAACAGGCTTTTTCATTCCTAATAAAATAGGTCCTACTGCTTCTGCACCGCCTAATTCATGCAATAATTTGTAGGCAATATTTCCTGACTGTAAATCAGGAAATATCAAAATATTAGCATCACCTTTTATCTTACTGAAAGGATAATGTTCTTTAACAAAAATAGGGTTAACTGCTGTGTCAGCTTGCATTTCTCCATCAATAATTAAATCAGGTTGTTTCATTTTGACTAATTGAATTCCATCTTTTACACGCTCGCAAAACGGATGTTTAACACTTCCAAAGTTAGAAAAAGACAGCATAGCAATGCGGGGAACAATATCTAATCTTTTTGCTAAATTAGCACTTTCAATGGCAATGTCGGCCAATGTTTCCGCCGTGGGTTCAATATTTACGGTGGTATCAGCAAAGAAATAAACCCGATTTTTGAATAACATTAAATACACCCCAGAAGCATGATGAATATCTGTTTTTGTACCAATAATTTGTAATGCAGAACGCATAATACTGGGATAAGCTTGACTCACCCCTGCAACCACACCATCGGCTTGTCCTAAGTGTAACATCAATAAACTAAATATTATCGGTTCAATTGCATTTTGTTGAGCTTGATTTAAGGTCAGTCCTTTGCGTTGACGTAGGGTAAATAAGGTTTGAGTATAAGTTTCAATCTCTGAAAATTTAAGGGGATCAATAATAGCAATATTCGCTAAATCTAAACCTAATTCTTCGATTTTATTATTGATTTTTTCAAGATCACCAATCAAGATAGGATTGGCAATTTTTTCTTCTATTAAAGTTTGACAAGCAATTAATATTTTGGGGTTATTTCCTTCAGAAAAAATAATATTTTTCGGGTTTGTTTGTGCTTTTTGAATACTGTAGCGAATAATCTCTCGTGACATTCCCATTCGTTGTTCTAAAGACTCTTGATAGGTTTCTATATCTATAGACTTTCTGGCAACACCTGTATCGATTGCGGCTTTAGCAACTGCAGGAGCAACCCAGAATAAAACCCGATGATCAAAAGGTTTAGGAATTAGGTACTCTCGTCCAAAACTAAGATTTTTAAGTCCATAAGCTCGCAATACTGTATGAGAAACTTCTTCTTGAGTTAATTTAACTAATGCTTCAACGGCTGCAATTTTCATAGTTTCATTAATATCTGTTGCTCTCACGTCTAAAGCACCCCGAAAAATAAAAGGAAAGCCCAAAACATTATTAACTTGATTAGGATAATCCGATCTTCCTGTCGCAATAATGACATCAGGACGAATTTTAATTGCTTCATGATACTCAATTTCGGGATCGGGATTTGCTAAAGCAAAAACAATAGGATTCTTGGCCATAGACTCTAACATAGACCCTGATAAAGCCCCTTTTACTGAGAGTCCAATAAACACATCTGCACCCTGTAGGGCATCTTCTAATGTTCTCGCTTTTGTTTTAGTCGCCAATAAGGCTTTATAAGGGTTCATTCCTTCTTTTCTTCCTTGATAAATAACCCCCTTTCTATCACACATAATTAAATGCTCAGGACGAACTCCCAAAGTTAGATGAAGTCTGGCACAAGCAATGGCTGCCGCCCCCGCACCACAATAAACAATTTTAATTTTTTCAATGGATTTATTGGCAACTTTTAAAGCATTTAATAAGGCGGCTCCTGTAATGATGGCTGTTCCATGTTGATCATCATGAAATACAGGTATTTTCATCGCTTTTTTCAATTTTTCTTCAATATAAAAACTATCAGGAGCTTTAATATCCTCTAAATTAATACCACCAAAGGTTGGTTCTAAACTTTTAATCGTTGCAATAAATTGATCTGGATCATTAGCATTAATTTCTAGGTCAAAAACATCAATATCAGCAAACCTTTTAAACAAAATTGCTTTCCCTTCCATAACAGGTTTTCCTGCTAAAGGCCCAATATTTCCTAATCCTAAGACGGCTGTTCCATTGGTAGCAACCGCCACTAAATTACCTTTAATGGTATACTCGTAAATGTCTTCGGGATGTTGATGAATTTGACGACAGGGTTCGGCCACACCGGGGGTGTACGCTAGGGAAAGATCCCTCCGAGTAATAAAGGGTTTCGTCCCATTTACTTCTAGTTTTCCAGGGCGGCCTAAGCGATGATATTCTAGGGCATCTTCAGAAAATGAAGCCATATCTTAGTTACTCCAAAAAAACAATAATTGTTGACAACAACTACTATTTTAAACATCCAGTTTTCAGGGTTTAATTTAACTTTAATTAAGTCTTAATGTTTTCAAGGCTAGGAAAATGTTAAAATGGCTACAATATAAATAGGAGCTTATACCTAAAACTGTTAAGGTTAACCAAGTTTGGTTAACTTGCTGTTGGTGGCTGCTGTATGTTTATTTTCTTTTTTAAAAATTCATTTAACCCAAACATTAAAATTTAGAGGGTTGACGCTCAAGGAGGAACTTAATTATGTTAATGACAAGGTATTCTATAGAAGACATTAAGGACGAGGCACGCCATTTAGTTGAACAAGGCAAAGTTTGTCGTCAACAAAGAATTTATACTTTGTGTCAATATCTTCCCTCAGGAGAATGGTGTTGTATTGAAACCGAGCTAGAAAGAAATGACTTCTTACTTAGGGATTGTATCGCTGATTTGATTCCTACGCAAGATTGGACGAATGATTGAGGCAAAGGTTTAGGCGATGGCGACTCTCTAAGGGGGGAGTCGTTGACTTTTTATATTTGTTTTAGCTTAGGATCATCGTACTCATAGGATAATGGGCTTAAGTAATTGAATTGAGAGATCATTGCCCAATGGCACCCTTAGCCCTACTGAGTGTATCAGATAAAACAGGAATTGTTGATTTAGCCCGTAAATTAGTCAATGAATTTAACTTTGAATTAATCAGTAGTGGAGGAACGGCTAAAACTCTACAAGAAGCCGGACTAACAGTAACTAAAGTCAGTGATTATACGGGTTCTCCAGAAATTTTGGGAGGAAGAGTTAAAACCCTACACCCTCGCATTCATGGTGGCATTTTGTCCCGTCGTGATTTGCCAGAAGATGTGGCAGATATGAACGATAATAATATTCTTCCTATTGATTTAGTGGTAGTCAATCTTTATCCCTTTGAAGAAACCATTGCCAAACCTGATGTAACAATTGCTGAAGCCATTGAAAAAATAGATATTGGTGGCCCTACTTTGCTACGAGCATCAGCAAAAAACTTTGCCCATCTCACGGTTTTATCTAATCCTAAATACTACAATACTTACTTACAAGAATTACGAGAAAATAACGGAGAAGTCTCCTTAGCATTTAGACAAAAAATGGCAGGAGAAACCTTTGCCCTAACCAATGCTTACGATGGGGCAATTACTGATTACTTTGCCAGTCTTTCTAATAGTAAAGAAACAAATTTACCCAGTCGCTACAGTTTATCAGGGGCCGCCTTTCAAACCCTACGTTATGGAGAAAACCCTCATCAGAATGCTATCTGGTATCAAGGAGGAACCACAGCCAAAGGATGGATAGCAGCGACAAAATTACAAGGAAAAGAACTTAGTTACAATAACTTGGTGGATTTAGAGGCTGCAAGACGGATTATTGCTGAATTTGACCCCAAAGAACCAGCAGCAGCCGTTCTCAAACATACAAACCCTTGTGGGGTAGCAGTGGGTAGCAGTTTAGCCGATGCTTACGAAAAAGCCTTTAATGCGGACTCAGTTTCAGCTTTTGGGGGTATTGTTGCCTTAAATCAACCTTTAGACGGAGAAACCGCCAAAAAAATCACCACAACCTTCCTCGAATGTGTAGTAACGCCTGGATGCACCGAAGAAGCGAAAGAAATCATCAGCAAAAAATCAAAAGTTAGAGTTCTCTTATTACCTGACTTAACCCAAGGACCCAAACAAACAGTCAAGGTAATCGCAGGGGGTTTATTAGTCCAAGACTCTGATGATATGGTAGATGCGCCCAACAACTGGGAAGTTGTGACAGAAAAACAACCCACCCCTGAACAACTTGCAGAATTGTTATTTGCTTGGAAAGTAGCTAAGCACGTTAAATCCAATGCGATCGTGATTACAAAAAATCGTACCACCCTAGGTATTGGTGCAGGGCAAATGAACCGTGTTGGGGCGGTAAAAATAGCCCTAGAGGAAGCAAAAGAAACATCTAAAGGGGGTTATTTGGCCAGTGATGGTTTCTTCCCATTCGATGACTCAGTACGCACCGCCGCCGCCGCAGGTATTGAGGCGATCGTACAGCCAGGGGGTTCTTTGAGAGATAAAGATTCTATTGCTGCAGCTAATGAGTTAGGGTTAGTGATGGTGTTGACAAAAATTCGTCATTTTCTGCATTAATTATTTTCCCAGACCATTCCACAATACACCCTCATGAGGAACCGTTGGCACTTCAGTTGAAGATGAAGTTAGGTTAAAACCGTAAACCAAAGGCAAAGAACCCAGAACAAAAGAACCCATGAGTACCAATAAAACCGTCATCACAGGGTTCTCTTTCTGCTTGCGTAGGGTGCCATTGGTAGCGACAACGCGGTTTTGTTGGTTGCTGTGATCATGAACATTAATGTGCATTAGTCTGTCCTTTATGTCAATTTTTCATGACTATATTGTATAAGTAGCAACTAAAGTTACAAAGTATTTTCATAAAATGTAACTATTTATACAGAAGTTTTTTTGTTAGCACAAATAAAAGCAATTATGCAAAAAATTAATGAAAACTTTATACAATCGCATAGGGATCGCCATAGGTTAACTCTAGGGCAATTAATACATATACTCTAATAAAGAGGCGGCGATCGCTATTATTAAATGATAAATTTCCTTTAAAACTTTATCAATTACCTCTACCAATTCCCATGAGATTATTTACCACTTAATTTAACCAAACCAATCCCACCAAAATATAAACTTAACACAGCACTAGCTAACAAAGATTGAGTTAAGGGATCAGTAGAGGGGGTTAATACTGCCCCTAAAATAACCGCTCCCAAAACAACAATACGCCAGCCTTTTAACATCTGTTGAGATGATACAATCCCTAGCTGTCCTAAGATTAATTGAATTACGGGAATTTGGAAAGCAATGCCTGTGCTAAACATCAATAATAAAACAAATTCAAAATAACGATCAATGGACCAAGATTGTTCTACCACATCTGCACCATAAGCGATAAAAAACTTTAAAGCAGCAGGAATCAAAGCATAATAAGAAAAGCCAATACCAGCAAAAAATAGTATACTAGAACCCAAGACAACCGGCGCTAACAACCGACGTTCTCTACGGGTTAAACCTGGTAAAACAAACTGAATAATTTGATAAAGAATAAAGGGACTAGCCAGTAGCAAACCGCTATAACCTGCTACTTTAATGGAGACAAAAAAGAACTCTCCAGGGGCTAATTGTAAAAACTTGACTCCTTGGGCTGGACCTTCTAACCATCTCACCAAAGGTTTCACCACAACAAAACAGCCAATCATCCCAAATCCTACGGCAATTAAAGCATAAAAAATACGCATTCGCAGTTCTTCGAGATGATCAAACAAAGACATCTCCACTTCATCAGGTATTTCGTTGAGATAAGCATCCTTTTCAGTTTCAGTACCAGGTTGACTGTTAATTTGGGTCATAACATCTCTGCAATGGCGTTTATTACACCTTATTGTAAGAAAAAATGTCGCCTTTTCGGTACTATTCTCTAATCAAATTAAAATAAACCAGATGAATGTAGAATGTAGAATGTAGAATTACTCAGCCCTCAAGTTGGAGGCTTGGAACCCTTTTTTTTAGGTCAGAACTTCTACAATGGTATTATCATCATCAAATCCCATTCCATTACCTCGCAAAATAACAGTTTGCTAAGGGCATATTGGAAGGTTTAGAGCATTTGGGCTTTATACAACATCATTAAACGAACAAACCGTGATTAGTTACTTAAAAGGTATTCCCATTGAAGTTATCAAAAATACCAATAACAGAATTTTCTTGGTTTTAGAAGTGAATCAAATCGGTTATGAACTACAAATTACCTCAAGACTAGCTAGAGAAATATCTCAAAATAAATCTGACAATATTCAAGTATTTACTCATCTACAAATACGAGAAGATCATCAAATTTTATACGGTTTTTCTAAAACAGCAGAAAGAGAATTATTCCGTCAATTAATCAGTGTTAGTGGTATTGGCGCACAATTAGCCATTGCCCTAATTGATACATTAGGTTTAGAAGAATTAGTGCAAGCTATTGTTACAGGTAATATTAGAGTTTTATCCCAAACCCCAGGAGTTGGCAAAAAAACAGCCGAAAGAATTGCCTTAGAATTGAAAACAAAACTATCACAATGGCGTAAACTGGTAGGGGTGACAGTTGCGTCTACTTCTGCCATGCCATCCTTGGATATTTTAGAAGATATTGAGATGACTTTATTAGCTTTAGGGTATACTAATGAGGAGATAAATAAAGCCATTTCTACCTTAAGCCAAGACAACCTAATGTTAAAAAATACTGACACAGAAGAATGGATCAGAGAAGCGATTACCTGGTTAAGTCAAGGAACTTAACTAAGTTAGAAGTCAGTGAGTGCTGAATATTATTGAAAACCTACTGAAATTTTTTTTGAGACGGGGATTTATGCTTCTTATCACTTAAAAAATGAGGTTTTAGAGACAATTTTTTTGATGAATTATTAGCTCTTTTAGTTATCGGTTATCTTATGTCATTATCACCCATACAACAACTAGAACAATACACTATTAAACATCCTCAAGCAGTCCTATTAATAACAGTTAGTCTTGGGGAAGACATGGATCAATTAATGATTTTCAAAGGATTCTCAAGTTCCTTGATACGGCCTACAGAATTCGATCCCGATGTTCCTATGTTATCCGATGAAGCTAAAATTATCAGTATCGATCGCATTGAAAGTCCTTATAACCCAAATGATCCTAATTATATTGAAAAAGGACTAACTTGGGAACAGATGGAGAACTTATTTTAAAGTAATTTTAATTGGTCTAGTCTAGGAATAATTTAACTATGAATTTTCATCCAATAGAATTAATAATTGTTAACTTTTGAGGTGTATTTATTCCAGGAACAATTTAGATAGTTTGATAAAAACCAAAAAAATTAATGAAAAACTCACTACGGGGAACAATTACCGATACAATAAACCTAGCTGCCATAACAACACAGATATAAACCCATGAATGCACCCTTTAGCCCCGAAGAAATAGCAGCAGAAGGCATCAAACCCTCTGAATATGAAGATATTGTCCAAAGGTTAGGAAGACACCCCAACAAAGCCGAATTAGGGATGTTTGGGGTGATGTGGTCCGAACATTGTTGTTATAAAAATTCTCGTCCTTTATTAAAGAATTTTCCCACAGAAGGCGATCGCATTTTAGTCGGCCCAGGAGAAAATGCTGGCGTAGTTGACTTAGGTAAAGGACTAAGATTAGCCTTTAAAATTGAGTCCCATAACCATCCTTCTGCGGTGGAACCGTTTCAAGGGGCAGCAACAGGAGTCGGCGGTATTTTAAGAGACATTTTTACCATGGGTGCGCGTCCCATTGCCGGTTTAAATTCCTTGCGATTTGGAGACCTAGAAAATGCAAAAACGAGACGTATTTTTTCAGGAGTTGTTGAAGGAATATCACATTATGGTAACTGTGTTGGAGTGCCAACGGTTGGAGGAGAAATTTACTTTAATTCTGCTTACAATGGCAATCCATTAGTTAATGCAATGGCCTTGGGTTTGATGGAAACAGAAGAAATCGTTAAATCGGGAGCATCTGGCATAGGTAATCCTGTATTATATGTAGGCTCAACCACCGGAAGAGATGGCATGGGTGGAGCGAGTTTTGCCAGTTCAGAATTAACCGATCAATCAATGGATGATCGGCCTGCGGTACAAGTGGGAGATCCTTTCTTAGAAAAGTCATTAATTGAAGCTTGTTTGGAGGCATTTAAAACTGGTGCAGTGGTAGCGGCACAAGATATGGGAGCAGCAGGAATTACCTGTTCAACCTCTGAAATGGCGGCAAATGGAGGCGTTGGCATAGAATTGGACTTAGACAAAATCCCCGTGCGAGAGACAGGAATGGTCCCTTATGAATACCTATTATCTGAGTCTCAAGAACGTATGTTATTTGTGGCCAAAAAGGGACGAGAACAAGAATTAATTGATATTTTTCATCGTTGGGAACTGCAAGCAGTTGTCGCAGGAGAAGTAATTAAAGAACCGATTGTTAGAATATTATTCAAAGGAAAAACTGCCGCAGAAATTCCTGCCACTGCTTTAGCAGATAACACTCCAATTTATCATCGAGAGTTGCTAGAAACCCCACCTGAGTATGCTCAAACAGCTTGGCAATGGACAGAAGATAGTTTACCAAATTGTACCGTAGAAGGAATAAGAATTAAGGAAGAACTGAAGCCTTGGAATGATGTCCTTTTAATCCTATTAGATACCCCTTCCATTGCCTCCAAAAAATGGGTTTATCGTCAATACGATCATCAGGTACAAAATAACACAGTTATTTTACCAGGAGGAGCCGATGCTGCAGTGATTCGTATTCGTCCCATTGATGGGAAACCTGATACTTGTAAAATAGGGGTAGCAGCAACCACCGACTGTAACTCTCGTTATGTCTATTTAAACCCCTTAGAAGGTGCCAAAGCTGCCGTTGCAGAAGCCGCAAGAAACCTCAGTTGTGTGGGGGCTGAACCCTTAGCTATTACTGATAATTTGAATTTTGGCAGTCCTGAAAATCCTATAGGTTATTGGCAATTAGCCTTAGCCTGTAAAGGTATTTCCCAAGCTTGCCAAGAACTCAATACACCAGTTACTGGGGGTAATGTTTCCCTTTATAATGAGACAGTTGATAGCGAAGGAAAACCCACACCAATTTATCCTACACCTGTGATCGGAATGGTAGGATTAATAGAAGATATTACACAAGTTTGTGGGCAAGGTTGGCAACAAGAAGGAGATATAATTTATTTATTAGGGATTGATAAAAAGCCCAGTTTAGGAGCATCTGAATATTTAGCAATTCTTCATAGTATTGTGTCAGGGAACCCGCCAAAAGTTGATTTTGCTCATGAACGCTTTATCCAAAAAGTATGTCGTGACGGCATTCATCAAGGTTGGATAAAATCGGCACATGACTGTGCAGAAGGTGGTTTAATGATTGCTTTAGCGGAATGTTGTATTAGTGGAGAGTTAGGGGCTGAAATTAAGCTAAACTTTGATGATAAAATACGCTTAGATACCTTATTATTTGGTGAAGTTTGCGGACAAATTATTGTTTCTGTTAGTCCTGAAAATCAGCAAATATGGGAAAGTTATCTACAGCAAAATCTAGGCAATAATTGGCAAAAAATTGGTCAAGTAAAATCGAATCAACTAAGTCTTAGCTTATCTGATAATTCATCAGTTATTAATCTGGAAGTTAAAGCAATGATTGATGTTTGGTCAAATGCTCTTGAAAGAAGATTAAAACTTTAACAAAATGTTTGCATACGACAGTTATAATCTAAAAAAATAGTGATGATCAGAATGTAAAATTACCTCCACCTCAAGTTGGCGGTTTGAAACAAGGAAAATTATTTTTTTCATCCCCTTGAAAGAGGAGGCTTGTCACCCTTTTTTTCGGTAAATACTATGCTTCTGTTTTGGTTGATTATGGCAAAGATACGCCAGAAGTTTCAACTATTTGCTAAATTAAAAAAGATGATAAAATAATCCCAAAAGTTACCATTATGGCTGAAGATAAAAACAACAGAAACGATAATGACTGGATTAAACAGCTAGTTCTCATGGGAATTGGTACAACCTCACTAGCTGCGGAAAAATTAAAAGAAGTCAGCGAAGAATGGGTCAAAGAAGGTAAAATTAACCCAGATCAGGCACAAGGTTTCGTTGATGATATTATGGATCAGATCAAAACGGGACAAGGTAGCTTTGAAAACAACATGGAACGCCAACTCCGCAATATGTTGCAAGAGTTAGGAGTTCCCCGTCAAACCGAAGTCGATGAGTTGCGTGGCAGAATCGATCGCCTAGAAAGACAAGTTAGGGACTTAGAAAACAAATTATGGCGTTAAAGACAGTTAGTAAAGGGAAAAACCGATCCATGCGCGAAATTTTTATTAGTTTCGGGATTATTGCTGCTTTTGGTTTATTGTTACTATTTAGTTTTATCTTTAGTAACTCAGACGAACAAACAGCGATTGCCTCGGAAAATACTCCCGACATCACCCAAGATACATTAATGGCCTTGAATATTAATAATAAGGAAATCACTGAAATGGACCTAGAAAAAGCCGTTACCACCGAGTCTGGACTCAAATACATCGATCTTAAAGAAGGGGAAGGAGCAAGTCCAACCAAGGGACAAACGGTTACAGTACACTACACCGGGACCCTAGAAAATGGCAAGAAGTTCGATAGTTCGCGCGATCGCAACCAACCCTTTTCTTTTAAAATTGGGGTAGGACAAGTGATCAAAGGATGGGATGAAGGGGTTGCCTCGATGAAAGAAGGTGGGCAACGCATTTTAATCATTCCTTCTGAATTAGGTTACGGTGCAAGAGGTGCTGGGGGTGTAATTCCTCCTAATGCAACTTTAGTGTTTGATGTGGAATTATTAGGAGTTAAATAGGTTTATATTCCCTCTGTAATTCTATAAAACCTCGTTCTTAAGGACGGGGTTTTATTTTTAGGTAATTTTACCCCTGACATTTCCCTTCT
>JASJEA010000218.1 GCA_030064935.1 Crocosphaera sp.
CTGTCTCAAACTTATTTGAAACAATTATAAATATGAATTACTGAAAAAAAGAGTTTCAAGCCTAAAAACTGAGGGGTTATAGTTAATGCAAATAAAAATGAGAGAAAATTAATCTTCCCTCTGATTAGCATAGTGAGCAAGATGCTCACATTACTCTGTCTCAAACTTATTTGAAACAACTATAGTAATTCTAAATTCTGCTCAATTTATATATTCAACTCTTCAAGGATTAGGTGATAGGATAGAAAACAAATCTGGCAACAGCAACAATAAATCCACTAACTGCTGTTACTAAAATTCCTATTAATGTCCAAATTTGCGCTTTTGTTGACCCTTTTAATTCTGTAACATCTTCTTTGAGGTTTTTGACTTCTGTTTCGATTCCTGTTAGTTTTACCTCAATGTTGTTGACTTTAGTATTTAGTGTCTCTAACTTAGTGTTAACATCTTTAATATCTTGCTTAAGTTCTTTAACATCTTCCTTAAATTGTTTTTGATTACTATCTATTTTATCCTCAATGCGCTTTAAGACTTCCCCTATTGAGTAAGTGACTGTAACGGGTTCATTCATGAGTTAAACGTCTAACAATAGTGTTTTTATCATCTCCTCTCCATCATAACTTATGCTATTGCCAAGAATTTCTAGCAGCAAATATTATATTAACTTTTGTACAGTTGACAATTTCAGCCCGCAGAGGGCAAAAGGGCAAGAGGGCAAAGGGCTATAAATTCCTAGGGGAGACACACAACACGAAACCCAATATTGATGTAACGAGCATCGGGAAGATAGTCGTAGCGGTTGGCGCAACGGCATACAACAGGTCGATTGTCCCAAGAACCGCCACGTAACACACGCCTTTGATTATTTGTCAATAGATTTTTAATATTCTTTACGATATGTTGCTCATAATCTTCCTGTTGATGGTTTTCATCCCATACCCTTCCATCTTCTGGTGCCCCATTATAATTACCATGCCAAGGATCTAAACACCATTCCCAGACATTGCCGTGCATATCATAGAGTCCAAACTCATTAGCCACCTGAAAAAAGCCCACAGGAGTCGTTTGCTGACGATATTCACCTTGTGGTTCATCTTCATAGGTAGAAGTGGCTCTATAATTGGCTAAGTCCCCTGTAATGGTATCCCCAAAATGAAAGGGTTTGTAATGCTGCTCCTTCTGACTTCGACAGGCGTATTCCCATTCCGCTTCTGTGGGTAAACGATATATTTTCCCTGTTTTTTTGCTTAACCTAGCGCAAAATTCTATGGCATCATACCAAGATACCTGTTCCACCGGTCTTGTCCATCTTTCTTGTCCTTGATAAGCGTCTTTAAACCTAGAAGGATCGGGATCAAGATCCCGTTCTATTTTCAAAGATGTATCAGAAGCGATCGCTTTCCATTGTCCCTGAGTAATAGGATAACGTCCCATAGAAAAAGGTTGAAGGGTGACTTGATGTTGAGGACTTTCATTTTTATACCAGGTGTTATTAAACTTATCAGAGAGTCGTTCAATTTCTTCCTCATCGGTTCCCATAAAAAAGGTTCCCCCTGGAATGTTTACCAGTTCTAATACCAGTCCCTCACCCAGTTCTTCTATTATGCCTTGGGTATATTTTTCTTGTTTATTAATAACCCATTTTTCTTGATTTGATAAAAATTTAGATATGAGATTTTTATTTTTTTCGATGGTAGCTACTGTATAGTTAAAACGATGATATTTTGCTTGAGTCTTATTTTTTTCGAGAGAATTAGCCTCATTTTTGTTAACTTCTTCCTGCTCATCTTCTTCGATAGTAACAACCTCAAAAGTGTCAATTTCGAGATCAATACTAACTGGTTTTTCCGTTAAATCTAAGGAACTGTCAATGGGGTTAGATTCCGAGATAGATGCTTGTACCTCTTCGGCGATTGATTTACTGTCTTTAACCTCTGAAGTAATTTCTTTGGTTGTACTGGGTTTTGAGGATTGTTGTGTTAATTTCTGGCGAATTCTTAATAAAGACTCCAAAGCTTCATCGAGATCAAATCTAACTAAACGAGTCCAAATTGTTTCAGCTAATCTTAAATCATTTTCAACAAACTCAGCTTTAAAAGCATCAGCTTTTAACAGGGCTAAATCTGAATTATTAGGAATAATGTAGTCAGGTAATAATAGTAAATGATACTTGGTTTCTGGTTCCACAGAAGCATAGGGAACTTGGATTTTTTGCTGATATTCCCAAGCTACTTCTTTCACCCTAGTTCGTAAACGATTACATAACCTTTCTAATGTGGCACAATTTCCCTCACCTTGTAACCGTAAAGATTCCAATAAAGCAAAAGTAAAAGCTCCATGTTTTAAGGGTTTTATTTCATAAGATAGTTGATTCGGTTGACAAGAAGAAATTTTAATAATACCTCGTTCTTTTGGTAGTTCAAAACTAGAACTTTTAGCAGAAGAATCACGACAAGCATCGAGAAACATGATGATATTTCCAGCACCTGAACGATAAAGATAATTAGTAATTTCTCTAATGGGAATAGCAGTGCGTTCAAAACCTTCTGGATCACTGCTACTATCACTAAATAAAAGATAATCTTGTCCTCGATATCGCCAACCATGGCCACTGAAGAAAAACCAAAGATTATCAGATAGTTTAAGTGGTGGTTTATCCTTTTTAAATTTATAACCTAACCAAGAATAAAACTTGCCATGAGTTGGTTGAGAAGGAAAGTTATTCTTCATATCAGAAATAGGTTCTGATGTATCAGTAAACAAGTAAACTTTATCAAAGTTAGCGTCTTGAAAAAACTGACTCATGGCTGTAGCATCATTCACCGCACATTCTAAGATACGATGAAAATCATAACGATTAATTCCGACACAAATAGCCCAATTCTTAGTCATTTTTACGAACAAATTTTAACTTAATTGCTCCTTTTGCTCCTGCTTCTCCACCGGTTCCTAAAATACCAATTTGCCCCTTTCCATTAATTTCAATGGAGCATTCTAACTCTGATAATTCTATGCCATTGACTGTCTTTTCTGCTTTACTAAAAGCCTCTTGAATAACATCTAAAAATTCATCGACATTGCGTTTTAAGCGACTAACACTAACAAAGTCACCTCGACTGTTTTCTTCTGAATCATCATAATAACCGCCGCCCCCAGAAGAGACTTTACTATCATCGGTTTCTCTAATAATCCAAATTCCTTTTTCTTCTGACATATCTTTTAGTTACTGATTACTTTAATATAGTAGCAGATGTTAATCGGAATGGATAATGGAGAATTGAGAATTGAGAATTGAGAATTGAGAATTAAGAATTGAGAATTGAGAATTACTGATTTTTGAAGTTAGAGGCTTGGAAGATGGGGCTTAAAAACCTTTGTTCGGTTACAAAAAAATAGCTTCTTCATAACAAGTGGAAGAAGCTATTACTCAATTTAAGAAACTTATTAATTTACTCAAGAAGGAACTCTACGCCAAGGTTTAAAGGCATTATCTACCCCGTATAAAACAGGAGATAATTGAGGTAAATGACGTTTTAAGACGGATAACATATTGTTCTCAGCAATCCAATCTAAGCCCAATTGAGTATACACTTCAGCCCGATAATCAGTGGTAAAGAAACGATCGCTTTTTAGTCGTCGAGAAGCCATTAAAATAAACACCCGAAAGGCGGTATCACTAAAGCCAAATCCTTCGGGGATATCTTCAGCAAATAAACCAACCATTAAATCAACTTGGTCGATATTATCGTTATAAACCCGACGCATTTCTTCTACCCACTGTTTATTACTGCTAATTTCTTCAAAACATTTCACTCTTCCTCGTCCCATAATTTCTCGGAAACGGTTATAACGAGGTACACCCCTTTCACGATCGCGTATAATATCCACCGCAGCTAAATCGAATACCTCTCCATTATCCCGAATCAATTGTTGTAAGAAATGAGGATAATTATGAAGGGTAAGGGCTCCTGGATGAGTAATACCAAAGGAGTAGAAAAGATTCTCTAAAGAGATGGATTCTAATAAACCCCGACTGCGTTTCCCTGACATTTCAAAGAAGTTAACTTCTTTGAGGAATTGATCTCCTTCTAAACTGCGAAACTCAAGTTCATCGGGGATTAAGGGGTGCATCCGATAGACAGAAACAAATTCTTCGGTTAGATAATAGGGGGCCGTATGGTGATCTTTATCGGAACCAACAATACCGGTTAATAAATCGGCGATTTCCCCTTCCCCAATGGTCCCCAATACCTGTTTGATGTCTTCCCCTAAAAATCCATTCCAATTGACGTTTAAAGCGATCGCGGTTGCTGGTAAAGGTAAGATAGCAGGGGTCCAGTCTACCGTATGAATTTTCGCCATTAAGGCTGCATTAATTAAACGGGCATGATCAAATAAATCATCATCGGACCATTGGGGATATTCTTGTTTAAGATGGTCACAAATGAGATTATGTTCACGGGTAAATAGGGTATGTAGCATCCCTAACCCAATCCACCAGTTATCGTTAAACCCAGTGATATCAACGCCTGTTTCGGGATCAACGGGAAGTAAACCATTGTCTCCAATGATTAACTTGCCATCTTTATGCGATCGCAAACTATCAACGGTTTCAGGATCACTACCATAAATTTGCGAGCCATCCCACCAATGAGTAACTTTATTGATAAAGGTAGGAGGATTTGCTCCTTGGGGGCGAGAGGTATCTGCTAAGGTTTTACCCACTGCCAGGGGACGATATTCTTCGGGCCAGGGATCGTCTGCTTCTAGGGGAATTTCTAATTTATCCTCCGGTTCATTGTCCCCATGAGAAAACCAATCATGGTTTTCAAATTGAATCCAAGCAGCGGCCAAAAGGTTTAAGATGGTTGCAGGCTTAAAGTCATTTCTAGTCATTAACGTCCGACTAACTACCCTTGGATTAGGGGTCATCAGTTGTTCTGGACTTTGCGCTTCAATGGCAGTTAGGGGCACATTGCGACCAAAACGGGTCCCAGCCATACCCATTTCTGGATGTTCTAAGTCGTTAAAACTACCATCGGCCGTTCTTGCTGTGAGATGATGACCTTGAGGATCGGGATTCGGTTGCGGTAAAAGGTCTTTGTTGGGCAGTTGGGCGGTGTCGTGTAGGTTTTCTTCTCGTAGATCGTTACGAAAGCTTAACAGTTTGACTAAGGCCAAAGGGGTGGGCAGACGATGCCATAATTGTTCTAATGGGGTAAAAAGTTCCTCGAATTTGTCGAAAATAGACATAAAATTACTCTCCAAGGGGGGATAGTTAATGGAAGTTTGGGACAGTTTCCCTTAAAATTTGACAATTAATTCTTGTTTTACTGTGATTGTTTTGGTTAGGTTCTTTCTCATGCCTGAAGCTTCATTCAACGGAATAAGCGGGAGTCCCCACTCTCAGCTTGCGGAGTGGGGAGGTAGAGCGTGTGATTTTCGAGGTTCGATGCCTCGAAAATCACAATTATCTTGCGACACATAATTTAGAACTCCTGTTAATTAAGCGAACATTCTTGGGGTTAAACTGTCCAATTCTTTTCCAGTTATGGTCGTAGATTGAGACATTTTTAGAAGATTTACTATTGGTAAATCCTCCAATCCATCCCCTTATAATTTGCCTTTTTCGACTGGTTTCTACATAATCACCAGAGCGAAAGCCAAAAGGTGTTATAGTCCCTCCTTGACGCTTAAGAATTCCTCCTTTTTTATACTGTTCTTGATGCAGTTTTCGGCGAAATAATTTAGGACGAGTTAATACAATAAATGGTGTTTGAGTAACTAGACATTGACCAATCCATTCGTGACCATGATTGTTACCATGTTGAAAAGATTGATATTTGATGAAAGCAGAAGAAGCAATGGCAATAGCATCATTTCCATGAGTTTCTATACATTGCTTATCTTTATGCTTTTTCTCTTTAATTAACCCCAATTTTTCTCGAAAACTTCCTGTTTTTTTAGCATCTACGGCAACCATAGGAGCTATTTGACTGGCTTCTTTTCTCAACCATTCTTGTCCTACAGTGACAGGAGAAATACCTCGTCCATTTCTAATGGTATAACCTCCACAATCTTCATCTCTAATCTCTGTTATTGGTAGCAGTTTAGACATTTCTCGTAATACTCGTAGTTCCATTAAACGATTAGCTAGTACACTAGGAGGTATTTTATTTTGACGACGATTGCTAAACCTTTTTTCTCTATGATTACGAAGTTTAAAAGGTTTAGTTCTATCGATTCGGTTAGCACGTCGAGAACGTCTTAGCTCTCTTCTTTTTGCCATTTTTCCTGTTACTGATTGGCGGTCTTTTTTAGTCTTTTTTGACTTATAGAACCCTGGTAAACACAGATGGAAGACAACAATAGTAGCTAACTTTGATTGAAAAGCAATCCCAGTAA
>JASJEA010000219.1 GCA_030064935.1 Crocosphaera sp.
GATTTTAATTGGCCGGAAAAACCGATTTCTAAAGAATATCGAGAGGCAATTAAAGCTAAATACAAAATTGATAGACTGATGAAAAAACGACCTGATTCTGGAACATCTATTTTTGTCAAAATTCAAGCTGCGGAGGAACATTTAGGTCAATCTCAACCAGGGGAAAATGATTCTGATTTCGATGAAGAAATCCCATTTTAAGTAGACATTATGGATGTGATATTAAGTCCGATAGCATTGGTTTAATTAGATGTTGTAGGGGCAAATAGCCATTTACCCCTACAGGAGTGAGGAGGGGAGAGAATTGAGAAAGATTTGGCAATGATTTGGCAATGATTGAAGATGGAACATTTTTTGATACCGAATTAAGCGGATTTGATATTATATCATGTCTCATTGAATAACTGTAATAAACAATCTTTCCCCAACCTCGTAGGGACGTTGCATAACAAAAATGCGTTTCATGTCGCGCAGCGTTTCGGCTGTCGCCGACATGAAAAGCGGAGCTTTGCCTCAGCAAAACGTCCCTACATTCCGGTTAATTAATGTTACTTGATATTACTATCTAATAGACTTCTCCAAAAATGAAAAATAAAATCAATTCTTATCCATAAATTATCAATTACTCCCCTCCAGGGAGGGGTTAGGGGTGGGTTAAGTGTTCCCAGTTAAGTGTTAAGTGTTCCCTCTTTTCTGGAGAGGTCTAATAGCAAACCATTTTCCAATAATGCATCAGCGGCTTTTTTAATCTCATTAAATGCCATTCCCGACCTTTTAGCAATATCTAACAATGTATATTCCCCATCGGATAAATTCAAAACCCACAGGATTGCCATTTCATTTAATCCACTATCTTTTTGACCACCAATTGCCCTGTATAAACCTCTTTTACCCAATTGCGGTTCGCATTTTTGGTTTTGGTTTACATAGATTTTATTGTTGTCGAGAATCTGTAAGATCGACATACATTTATAGAAAGAATCAGCTACATATTCGGGTTGCACAAAAGTCAAATTATCTGCTGATGTGTGATATTCAGGAAAAGTTCCATGAGGCGATCGCATAAAACAGCCTACAGCTAAATTAAATCCTGGTGAACAATATTGACGCTCATCATAGCCATAGGGAAAAAAGTCAATAATTTTATAATCTTCAGCCGTATTATTAAGAACATAAGTGACAATATTATCAATTTCAGTGTCACCACGACGGCTTTTTTTGTAAGTAAAATTACCATTATCTCCCAAACAGGTTAATACCAAACCATGTTGAATTTTAGAAACATTTTTTTCATTTACAGATAGCCAGGTAATTGAACCAATGGTTCCGGGAATAAAAACAAACCGATAAGAATAGTATGGTGTAATTTGACTGAGATGTTTTGCTAAAAAGACAGCAATTGATATTCCCGAAAGATTGTCATTACAAAGGGAGGGATGACAAGCATGGCAAGAAATTAACACCTCATCTGTAGTTTTTCCTGGTATAAAATATTCACCATAGGTGAGATGACCTGGTTCAAGGGAGGAATCAATATAAACTTCATATTCCTCATCCTGCAATTCTAAATATTGGTTATGAGTCAAACAAAATCCCCACCTTTCTTTATAGTAAGAAGTTCGGTAGGGAATCCAATCAGGATGTTCTGGAATTGTAAATAAATGTTCTTTAAGTTCTAGAAGAGATACTTTTTTATGAACTGGAATACTGTAGTTCATAATATGTAGATTTGAATTAGCAAAATCTACAATTTTATCCCCTTGAGAGTTTTTAATGTAAGCATCTTTAATATTCCATTCTTTCGGAACAGTCCAGTCAAATACTTGAGTTCCTGTTGGTATTTCATGGATTTCTAATGGAATATGTTTTTGGATAATTTTCAGAGTTTCTCTAAAGCCATTTCCTGTAATACTGCGACAGATAGGATATAGTTCAGAGATTAACTGATAAAGGTCTTGACCAATTCTGTCTGAATGGCTAGAGTTTTGCAAATAGGGTGGATGAGTCTGTTGTAGCATATTTATAATCGTATATGACCAAATTTTCTACACTATTTAACAATATTTTCTAAAGACAGGTTTGACTGGACGACCAATTAAATACTGTTCTATTCCATTTTCTAAGGCTTTTCGATAAACCTTCAAAGATTCATCAACTGCTTCGATGGTACTGTCAATATCTTGATTAGTGTGGGAAAAACTCACCACAAGAGAAGGCATTATTAAGCCTCGTTTGATAGTTTCTTGTAGAAATAAAGTTCTAAATGCCTGGGATGCTTGTTTATTTTGGTCACGGGTTGCATAAACTAAATTACAAGGTTTGCCAACAACCTGGAAGTAATCTTGAAGTTTATGAACTGCGATCGCCTGATTAATGCCCTGGCGCAATCTTTCTCCTTTTTGGTAAAGATGTTCTATTACGCCTTCTTGTCGGAAAACTTTCATGGTAGCGATCGCGGCAGCTAAGGCATGGTTTTCTGCTCCATGGGTAGTAGAGAGTAGAAATACGCGCTCTTTGTCGTGGTAAATTCCGCCTAACTCCATTAGTTCTCGTTTACCAACCAGTGCAGAAACAGCGAAACCATTTCCCATGCCTTTTCCAAATGTTGATAAGTCAGGAACAACACCGTAGTAGGTTTGGGCATTCCCAGTAGACCAACGAAATCCAGTAATCATCTCATCCAAGATGAAAATCGCCCCATTTTCTTGACAGAGTTTTTGTACCTCATGGAGAAAATGGTTAGACGGGTCTTCATATTTAGCTGGTTCTAGAATGACACAAGCAATCTTCCCAGAATGATTAGCAAAAATGGTTTTCACACTTTCAATATCATTAAAATGGAATTTAACCGTCAAATCTTGAATCACTTGTGGAATACCAGCAGACATAGGCGTACTGCCAATAAACCAGTCATTGTAAGAGAAGAAAGGATGATCGCCACAAATAGCAACCATATCTCGTGCCGTATAAGCTCTTGCCAGTGTAATTGCTGCGGTAGTCACTGTTGAGCCATCCTTGGCAAATTTCACCATTTCTGCATCGGGAACCCAACTAAGTAGTTCCTCAGCACATTCCACTTCAATGGTTGCTGGTCTAGTAAAATTATTGCCAAGCAGCATTTGCCGATAAGCTGCTTCTACGACAGCTGGATAAGCATGTCCCAAAGTTATAGCACGTAGCCCCATTCCGTATTCGATAAATTCATTGCCATCCACATCCCATGCATGACAACCTTTACCTTTGACAATAAAGCCAGGTGAGTTTTCTGGGAGTTGGTCATCACCTTTAGCGTAAGTATGGCAACCACCAGGAATTAGAGAATGGCTTTTTTGTTGTAAAACCTTCGATTGTTCAAAAGACTGTTTATTTAAAGCGTTAAAGTTAGCTAAAGTCATTGGATTGTCTTTTTGATTGAGATTTAGTTTTAATGAGGGATCGCAATTTTTTGGGAAGTTGGTACATCTGTAAATGATTTGTTGTCATAGAATGTCACCAGAGACTCTTGAATTGAGCAGAAGTCACTGCCCCGCAAGAAGTCGCCCAAGGAAGTTCCCGTGCAAGCAGAATCAATATTAGGAGCGCCCCGTTGAGCCATCGCGTCATCAAAGTGTACCGTTCTAAAGTCGATACTGAAGCGAGTATACCCCGAAGTGTTGGGGACAGTAGAATGCATCTGTGCCCCTGAAAATAGAATCATCCCACCAACTTTTGTTACTAATCGTAGTTGTGGATCTAACTCTAGAGGTTCTTCTGGATGGGGTTGCTTGCGTGTATCCGTTTTAATGTGCTTCGCGGCATTTTTGCGACTTTCTTTATTCCACTGGGCATAATTGTAGTCCCTTGACCCGTTTTTCACTGGCTGACTCCAATATCGGGGATGGAATGCCATACCATTCTCTGATGTAATCTCGTAAACTGGAAGCCACCAATTAATTTGGCACTGAGGAGCAGAGTACCAAGTATCACGGTGGGGATGGAAAGCATAAGCAATACCACTGCTAAGATAGCCATCACTTGTTGCCGTTCTCAGTCTTGGTACGTCAAAGTAGGTTTTATTTAAGTCACATCCACTCTCTTGCAAGATCCCCTGAATGAGTTGTTTTGATTTGGGATGGTGGATAAATGCTGGCTTGAGCTTCGCTAAAATCGCAACAAAATCTTCCACAGGTAAACTGTGTTGAGCTTCTCTGGGATCTAAAGGAGCAAAGGCTTCCTCTGCCATTTCACGGGCAAGATCGCAGAGGGCTATCGCGCTAGGACAAGGAGAAAAGACGAATAGATGTCCGTTGTAGAGATGCTCTCTTCTGACATCATCACTAATAGTAGAATCGAAAAAAATTGTACTCATTTTAGCCATTCCTCAGCGACTTTCAAAATTCTTTCTTTGAAGTCTTATAATTATGTAGTTACTGTTATATTCTGCTTCATAAAACCGATATAAAATGTCTCTCTTGGTGCGCGTTCCCTCTCTTGGTCAGCATTCCCTTGCGTCTTACGCCGACGCGGGGTCTGACCGCTTGCGCCTGTCGGCGACGCGGGGTCGCACCGCATAATATGACATTTTACTGTTTACTTCCTGCTTCTTGTGAGGCCGTCGGCGGTTACTCATCCACAGGCATTGACGGTTAAGCCAACCGCATTTTAGCAGTCTATACTTATATTTAAGTCTTTGTCAATAGACATAATTAACATTTGCTTCTCCCACCCTCACACTTGCCTTGGATAGTAGCGAGTGGGATTTTTGGAGAGGTCTAATAGATAGACACCCCAGAAATGTTTAAGCAGCGATTAGTGCAGAAGATACAAATTTAATCCTCGTTACTTACTACTTGTCAAGAGAACTACTGTATTATATCGCTTACACACGTAAATTGTTAACTAAGTCGAAACTCTCTAAGCAAGAGTCTTGAAGAATTGCTATGGCAAAATATTAGGATAGTTACTTCCGTAAGGTGCTATGCACCTTGCGGGTTTCAAATTTTATGGAGAATTAAGTGCAATGACAATTAAACGTCAGTACAGTTTACCTAACTGCAAATTGATTTTGCAAGGCTTGAGTGATACTGGAGGAACTAACTTAACTCCAGGGCAAGTATTATCTATACTAATGAGTGCTGAATGTCATATTCATGGCCAAGAGCCACCATTAACTGGGGGACGAGATTTTTTTGAAAGTTTGGTTAGGCAAGTTAGTAGCTATGCTCAAGAATTTCTGAGTGGCATATCTTCCCCTAGACACCATAGTGGGAAACAAGAATTACTACAGTTAAATAAAATAGATGTCAATCTCCACAGATTAACACTTTCTGATGGCAATGCTTCTCCTGGAAAAGACCAAAAACCTGACAGAATTATTGATTTAACCACAGTTGAGTTATTCGATCTGGTTGAGGCAATAGACCAGTTTTTTGCTGATTCTCTTACTTTACCGGATTTCTCTTTGGCAGTAAGACCTGTTTCTCGAAGACAAGCCAAATCAGGGGAACCTGTGGCCCAAAAAGTTCTACCGGCTGCTGTGGGAATGTCCGGTTTATTAGTAGCAGCCTTAGCTTTATTCTTTGTACCTATTCCAGAAGTACAACGTCCCAGAGAACCTCAACCAGAATCAAATGAGAGTGTGGGTAATTTAGAGACATCTCCTACCAGTACCTCGGAACCTGGTTTGAATCCTACCCCAACACCTGAAGGTTTGGAGTCTTCTCCAGAATCGACTACTATTGATTCATCTCAGGAGAGACTATCTGAAGAAAATTTAGAGTCATCTTTAACTACCAGTTCGGAAATTACCGATCCAGCAGAGATTGAAAAATTGCAAAATTTACTCTCTGCAACAATTGATGAGGCTTGGAAAATAGAAATTAGCGCAGATTTAATTTATCGTGTAACAGTTGCTGCCGATGGTTCTATTATTGGCTACAAACCAATAAATCCTGCTGCTGCTGATGAGGTGGATAAAACTCCTCTCCCAGATTTACTAAACCAACAGGTAGTATCTGGAGATAATAATCAATCAACGGCTGAGTTTAGGGTCTTGTTTACTCGACAAGGTTTGCTAGAAGTAAAACCTTGGAATATAAACTAATATTGTCTTATTATTAGAACTTACCCATGAACACTATTAGTAGTGGCGTGACACAGCTAAAATGGTGCAATAGATGTAGGTTGGGTTGTTTGCGCGATTCATTGCGCAGCATGAAACGTAGCTTGCTTCTGTGCAGGAGTAACCCAACAAAAATTGTGCTCCCGTACGGACGTTTCGCTGCGCGACATGTTTGCGCAGCATTCCGGAACGGAAAACGCATTTTTGTTATGCAACGTCCCTACCTCCGACCCTACTCCCTAATTCACTATTTTAGGTGTGTCGGCCCAGTAGTGGACTGTTTCATCTTAAATGTTGCAATAGATGTAGGTTGGGTTGAGGGACGAAACCCAACAACAATCTTTCTCCCGTACGGACGTTCGCATTTTTGTTATGCAACGTCCCT
>JASJEA010000220.1 GCA_030064935.1 Crocosphaera sp.
TTGAACAACTTAAACAATATGTTGAAAAACAACAATCTCCTGTTTAAAAGGACTCCCTACGGTCGGTTTATTTGCTGGTCGCAATTCCCCTCCCGCTAACATTCGTATAACGGGAGACCCCTTGCGACATTAAGTTGGGGGAACGACAACGGGATATTTGGCAAGTAATGGATGCAATAGAAACAGAAGCTAAGGCAACTATACCAGGGTTACGACGCATTGCTATGAAAGAGATGGGAGTCGATGTCATGGCTACCTCAGCAGCCCCCATACAAATTGCTGTTTATGGAGAAGATTTGAATATTTTACACAGCTTAGCCCAACAAGTGCTAAATATTGCTGAAAATAATCCTGATATCGTCATGACACACACAAGTTCTAGTTTAAACCAACCAGAATATCAATTAAAGATTGATCGCCGTCGAACCCAAGAGTTGGGGTTAAGTTTAGCAATGGTTACAGAACAAGCAAAATATGCCTTAAATGGAGGTTATACTCGTACTTTCTATAATCGTCCTAATTTACGGCAAAATACAATCTTAGTGCGCTACGATCTACAAAATAGGGGCAATTTACAAGATTTAGCTTCGACTTACATCACCACCCCCAACGGGGAACAAATACCCTTATCAATGGTTGCAAGGTTAGAACCCAGTCAAGGTCCGACATTAGTTGAGAGGGTTAATGGCCGTCGAGTTGTCTATGTCAATGGTTTTTATCGTAAGCGTAATCCGGCTTCTATGAACTTGTCAATGGCCGTGGCCATGGAAGCAGCAGAAGATATTACTTTTCCCCCTGGTTATGGGTTAGACTCAATGGGGGATATGACCGATATGATGATTGAATTTGATCGTTTACTCAAAGGTTTGATTGTTTCATTAATTTTAATTTACCTTATTTTAGTGATTCAATTTGGTTCATTTATTCAACCTTTGGTGATGATGTTATCTATTCCCTTAGAGTTAGTGGGAGTCTTTGGGGCGTTATTATTAGCCAAACAAACTTTATCAACTGTTTCTATTTTAGGCATCATTATCTTATCAGGAATTGCGGTATCTTCTGCTATTTTATTATTAGAATTAATCTTAACTAAACGACAGGAAGGGGTTCCCAGAATACAGGCCATTCGAGAGTCAGGTCCAGTGAGATTAAAAGCCATTTTTATGACCACATTAACCACAATGATTGTTTTGGTAAGATTAGCGTTTTATCCTGAGACGGGAATGGACGCTTATTCCCCCATTGCCACCGTTATTTTAGGGGGGTTAACCGTGTCAACTCTATTAACTTTAATTGTGATTCCTGTGGTTTATACCTTTGTCGATGACTTGATCATGGGGGTTAAAAAATTAACAACAAAGATGAAGAAAATCGGAGCAGAATCTGAATAAGTAGGGTGGGCAAAATTTAATAATTTAGTCTTTGTTTACCATTAATAGTCTTTGCCCACCATTTTTACGATTATTTTTTCTAAAAATAATCAAAAGTTTAGATTTCATTTTCATTATCTAGTGGATAAAGAGCAACCAAAAAGTCCGTTATAATAATGAATTAGATTTGCCCACCTTACAGTTTAAAACAATGCGTATTTTATTAGTTGAAGACGAAACTGACTTAGGAAGTGCCATTAAACGGGCTTTAATTCAATATAATTATATCGTAGATTGGGCGCAGGATGGAGAAGAAGCTACTGATTTAATAGAAATAGGTTTAAATCTCTATACTATCGGTATTTTTGATTGGTTATTACCGAAAATATCAGGCATTGATTTAATTAAAAAAATTAGACAGCAAAACAGTTCTTTACCCATTCTAATGTTAACAGCAAAGGATAGAGAAGAAGATAAGGTTATTGGCTTAGATGCCGGGGCTGATGATTATTTAGTAAAACCTTTTGGTATGGCAGAATTGTTAGCAAGATTACGGGCATTACAAAGACGTTTTCCTCTCATAAATCCACAACAACTAACTGTAGGAAAAATAACTTTAGATTATAGTACCTATACCATTTCTTTTCAAGACAAAACAGGGGATAATAAGCCTCTATCTTTAACCAAGAAAGAATTTCAAATATTAGAGTATTTTCTGAAACATCCTAACCAAATTGTTACCCGTGATCAGCTTTTAGCACAACTTTGGGAGTGGGGAAATGAACCGATGAGTAATGTAGTAGCTGCACAAATTCGCTTGTTAAGACGTAAGTTAGAACCATTGAGAATAGAACATTGTATTGAAACTGTTTATGGATTAGGTTATCGTTTTATTATTACTAATTAACTATTAATCTATGTTATTGAAACCGAAGGATTTAAAATTATTTAGAAAAACAAGATGGCAGTTAGCCAGTTGGTATATTGGTGGGATTAGTCTGATTTTAGTAATTATTGGTTTTGGGGTATATGAAGCAATTATTCATGCTCATCGTATTACCGTAGAAAAAGAATTAAAAACCGTTTCAGGAACCCTTCATGATAACTTTACCATTATTCTTGATACTCCAGGAATAATTAATGATAATGTTCATCAATTTTTTCCTAATTTATGTCTTGTTGACGCTTCTTGCCCTTCTGTAGATACTATTTCTAATTATCATCTACAGACTATTGAAAAAAGCAAATATTATTTACAAATTTTCGACCTTTCTCATAATTTAATTGCCCTAAGTAGAAACTATCCAGACGGTTTATCTCTTCAAAAACAGTCTAAAGAAAAAATTATATTGAAAGACAATCACGGTGTGCGCTATTTACAACAATCTCATTTATTACATACCAATACAGGAAAAAATTGGGGATATCTTCAAGTTTATAGAAGTCTTGAAGATTTTGACAATTATCTAAAAATGGTAGCTTTAATCTTATTATTAGGACTTCCTTTGGCAATTATTTTAATTGGAATTTCTGCCTGGATATTAACAGGGGTTGCTATGAAACCAATAGCGACATCTTATCATCAGATTCAACAATTTACTGCCGATGCAGCCCATGAATTAAGAACTCCGTTAGCTGCTACCTTAGCTACCATAGAATCAACTCTAATGATGTCAAGTTTAACCGAAAATGAGTCACGCAATACTTTAGAAACTTTAGGAAAACAAACGAAAAGATTATCGAGTTTAGTATCTGATTTACTTATGTTATCTCGTTTAGATTGGCAATTAAGTACAATCTCGACTACTTCTATTAAAAAAGAGAGAATTTGTCTGAACGATCTTATTAGCGATTTAGTCGAAGAAGTTGCTTATTTTGCTGTTTCATCAGAAGTTACTTTAACCCCTGACATTAGAGTTAATTATCCTATAGAAATGTTCGGGAATACTGAGCAAATTTATCGCCTACTATTTAATTTAGTGGTTAATGGTATTCAATATACCCCTACTGGTGGCCAAGTAACAATCATATTAGAAAAACATAATAAATTTGCAGTCATTCAAGTTCAAGATACAGGAATAGGAATTGATAATAAGGAATTACCCTACATTTTTGAACGATTTTACCGAATTGATAAAGCACGTTCCAGGGCAAGGGGAGGTTCGGGCTTAGGATTATCTATTGCGAAAGCACTCTTAATTGCCCATCAGGGTACAATCCAAGTGAGAAGTACAGTAGGAAAAGGAAGCCTCTTTATGGTTCAGTTACCAACTCTAACCTGCATTATTCATGAAGAAAAAACAAAAAACAACAGTTAAAAAAAAATTTTTCGCCAGGGTGGTAATTTTGATCACAGCCTTGGGAACAATAAGGATGTAAGCAGCCTATGATTACTGCCTTATGTCCTCTTTATCTACTTCAAACTTAACGTCTTCTAAACGCAATCGGGCAGTTGCCCTGCGTAATTATTTTTCCCCCTTTGGCAACAAACTCATCGAAGCGGGGTATGTTGGCCCCGATCAGATGAAACAAGCCTTGATCGAAACCCGTAAAAGTGGTCGTCCCTTAACCGAAGTCTTACAGGTGATGACAGGGGAACCCTTAACCCCCGATTTATTACGACAATATAAAAAACACCATTTATTTGAACTCAAAATCCTCTATGGTGTCGACTCCATCGATCCCGAAGTGTCTCCTGTCGCAGATCGACAGATGGCCGAATTAATCAACTCTTTAATTCCCTTCGATATTTGTCGCCGTCATAAACTTCTTCCCCTTTCCCGACATGATGGGGAACCTCCTTCTGTGTTAGTCGCTATGGTTGATCCGGACAACCTAGCGGCACAAGATGACTTAACTCGTATCTTACGGGCCAGAAACCTCGATTTACGGCGTATGGTCATCACTCAAGAAGATTATGATCGCTTGTTAGAACAGTATCATGAACTTCAAGGGGAAATTGATGCGGAAAATGAACGCCTCAGTAAAGAGGAAGCCTTACAAAAAATGGCCGATCTCACGGACATTGTAGGCAACCTTGATGCCACAATGTCCGAAGCTGATGATGAAAGTCATGATGCCCTAGACTCTGAGGATGCCGGTCAAGCGCCAGTTATTAATTTAGTTAATAAAATCCTCGCCAAAGCTCTCCAAGAAGGCACTTCAGATATTCATGTCGAACCCCAAGAAGAAACCCTAGGCATTCGCTTCCGTAAGGATGGGGTACTATCTCAAGCCTTTGATCCCCTCCCCCGTAAAGTAACGCCGGCGGTGGTGGCCAGATTTAAAATTATGGCGGATCTCGATATTGCGGAACGTCGTCTTCCCCAAGATGGTAAGATTCGACGCATTTATCAAGGACGAAAAGTGGATTTTCGGGTCAATACCTTACCTAGTCGTTACGGAGAAAAGGTCTGTTTACGGATCTTAGATAACTCAGCTACTCAGTTAGGGTTAGATAAACTCATTACTAACAAAGAAACCTTAGAAATTGTCCGAGACTTAGCCAGTCGTCCTTTTGGTTTGCTTCTGGTAACCGGACCAACCGGCTCAGGAAAATCCACTAGTCTCTATTCTGTCTTAGCCGAACGCAATAATCCAGGGGTTAACATTAGCACCGCCGAAGATCCCATTGAATATTCTTTGCCGGGTATTACCCAAGTTCAGGTGATTCGGGAAAAGGGCATGAACTTTGCATCTATCTTAAGGGCATTCATGCGACAAGATCCCGATGTCATCCTAGTGGGGGAAACCAGGGACGTAGAAACTGCTAAAACCGCTATTGAAGCCGCTTTAACCGGACACTTAGTCTTAACCACTTTACACACCAACGATGCTCCTGGAGCGGTTGCCCGTCTCGATGAAATGGGGGTTGAACCCTTTATGATTTCTGGGGCTTTGTTGGGGGTTCTGGCACAACGGTTAATGCGTCGGGTTTGTAGTGAATGTCGGATTGCTTACAACCCAACCAAAGCGGAGTTAGCCCGGTTTGGCTTATCGGCTTCCAATGAGGAAGAAGTCACCCTTTATAAAGCCAATAAATTAACCCCAGAAGAAATTACCGAAGCCAAAGCCAATGGCAGTCTCTGTGAAAAATGTGGTGGAACTGGCTACAAGGGACGGGTTGGGGTTTATGAGGTGATGCGCAATACCGAACGCGTCCAAAGTTTGATTAACGAGGGGGCAACCACCGATCGCATTAAAGAGGCGGCAGTGGAAGAAGGCATGATCACCATCTTGGCTTATAGCTTACAACTGGTACAAGAAGGTCATACCACCCTTGAAGAAGTGGAACGGGTGACGTTTACGGATACGGGACTCGAAGCGGAGTTAAAGGCCAAACGCAAGAGTTCTCTCGAATGTAAAACCTGTTCTGCGGGGTTAGAACCGGAATGGATGGACTGCCCTTATTGCATGACTCCCAGATTTACTTAACCACTAAACAAATTTAATTTTAAGGAGAAACAATCCAATGGATATGATGATTGAAGATTTGATGGAACAACTTGTAGAAATGGGTGGTTCTGATATGCACATTCAAGCGGGTGCGCCCATTTATTTTCGTATTAGTGGTAAGTTGGCCCCCATTGATGAAGAACCTCTTTCTCCCCAAGAAAGTCAAAAATTAATTTTCAGTATGCTCAATAATAGTCAACGCAAAGAGTTAGAGCAAAACTGGGAATTAGACTGCTCTTATGGGGTGAAAGGCTTAGCTCGGTTTCGGGTGAATGTGTATAAAGAACGGGGTTGTTATGCGGCTTGTTTGCGGGCTTTATCTTCTAAAATTCCTAATTTTGAGCAGCTAGGTTTACCGAATATTGTGCGAGAAATGGCCGAACGTCCTAGGGGCATGGTGTTAGTAACCGGACAAACTGGCTCAGGAAAGACCACAACTTTAGCTGCTATTTTAGACTTAATTAATCGGACTCGACAGGAACATATTTTGACTGTTGAAGACCCTATTGAATACGTTTTTCCTAATATTAAAAGTCTCTTTCATCAACGGCAAAAAGGAGAAGATACTAAATCTTTTGCTAATGCTTTAAAAGCCTCTTTACGGGAAGATCCTGACATCATTCTGGTGGGGGAAATGCGGGACTTAGAAACCATT
>JASJEA010000021.1 GCA_030064935.1 Crocosphaera sp.
ACTATCACCTCCTGCTACTTCTTCAAGGGTGATCAAGACTTTCGCATCAGAGCCTGTAAATTGATCTACTTCAAAACTTATCTTTGTACCAAACATATTCTATTTTTTATCCTTAAAATTCTTCATGATAACTTTAATTTTATTTTTTAAAACCAATATTAGTAATTGTAAATACACCTATTATTGACGATCAATCCATCAGTAATTACCCTAAAGCAATAAGATTTAGCCAATGTTTATACTAAGGTGTAGCAATAAAAGGCTCAAGATCATTTTATTGTTAAACACATATTTGTAAAGTATTGATAATGATTTCTACGAATTGAAGAACAACAATGCAAAAAAAATATTAAAAAAATTACAACTTAATATATCCTAACCTGACAGCTAGATTATCTTAGGGGTGGGCAACTTGGAGATTTACAAATCATGGTGGAATACCCATCCCATCAGAAACCACTCAATATAGCTATTGATGCAACTAACCCGAACTGTTTACAAGGGTTGGAGCAATTATTGCAGCTAGGTTTAATCAGCCATCAACAAGTTAGAGAAATTTGTGAGATCCATTTTTGTTGTTTTCTTCCTGAATCTGCTATAGTGTCCTCTAGGGAAGACAAAGAATTGGTAGAGGTTACTTCCCTTTCTCTATTTAACACAGAAACCATATTAACCCATGTAACTAACCCTTTAAGAAAAGTTACGGGGTTTATTGCGGAGATTGGAAAAGGATTAAAAACTGAGTTAAGTATCCGTTGGCTGCTATTTTTGGGCGTGTTTTTAGTTGTTGCTTCTTCGGGCTTATTAGCAGCAACTCAGTGGAAAAATTTAAGTGATTTAGTTCAATATACCGTTTTATGGTTATACACCCTTAGTTTTTGGGGGCTAGGAATTTGGACAAAACAACAACAACATTTATCTTTAACCTCTAAAAGTTTACGGGCGATTGCTTGGTTATTAGTTCCTATTAATTTCTGGGGCATGGATAGTTTACAATTAGCTAACAATTGGCAAGGATTAGTATTAAGAACTATCGCTGCTAGTAGTTTGACTTACATTTACTACCACTATAGCAAACGTTCTGGCCAATGGCTATTTTTTATTAATATTTTACTCATTAATTTCTTGCATTGGGGTTGGCATTTTCCTCACATCCCTGTCTTAACTATTTATCTTGGAACCTTACTAAGCGTAGTTATTTTGAGAGGTTTAAGGATTCCCAAAACCACTACTCGCTACACCCTAGATTTAGAAAAAGGATTTATTATTTATGGCCTGTTTATTTTATTACTAAGAGGGCTTTTACACTACTTTATTCCTGTGTCGGATGTTAGTTTAGTAATTGGAATTTTGGGATGGTTATTACAAAGTAAACAACCGGCTTCTATCAATCTCATGACTCCAATTTTAGAAGGATTTGGCATCATTTTATTATTTTGTGGCTGGTTGGCAGGTATTCAAGTTAATTATCCTTGGCAAGCAAGCATTGTTAGCTTATTAGCTATCCATTTTTTCACTCAAAGATTACGTCGAGATTGGCAGCGTAGAAATGTTTTTGCTATTTTTATTATTGGCTTACAAACTCTATTTTTATGGGAAGAATTATTGCCTGTTTTTACTCGCAGAGACATCCTAATATGGGGAGCAAATATATCTAATACAGTAAATTTTGCTTTTACTTTTTACAGCATACTTCTTTTTCCTTATGTTGTTTTTTTCGTAATATTTACTCAATGGATTTATCGAAAAAATAAAATAAAAGTTGGGCAATTTGGAGACTATTTAATTTTTATAATGACCATTGGTTTATCCCTAATAGCAGTAGTTAATCCTTTATGGCGATCCCTTGATTTATTATTATCAACAGTAACATTTATTTATCTCAGTCATCGTCCAACCCCTCTTAAAAATATTTTAATTAACTTAACTAGCATCACAGGTATCTTAGGTATTCTTTCTTTGATACATTGGTTTTTTCCCAACCGAACTCTTCTCTATTGGTCCCAAATCTGCTTAATTTTAATGTTTTTTGTCTGGATATTAGGTAATTTACCCCTTGAATTTATAAGGGTATATCATAACAGTTGCAGATATTTAGGATTTATTTTAGCAGGGTGTAGCTACATTTTTTTATGGCCAACTCTTGAGACTTATTTTAATACTAGAATACCCCAACCTACTATATTATCGTGGTTCATTGTTCCTCTGGCTTTGACAGGAGTTGCTATTGTTAACTATAAACAACTAAAAAAGCGGAGACGTGCTGCTTTTATTAGCACTTATTGTCTTATTTTAGCTCAACCGCTTACCCTTGGACAACCTCAAATTAGACTAATTGGATTGGCAATTGGTTCAGCGTTAATGTTGCTAAATAGTTACTTTTTTCGTCATCCCTTTGCAGCGAGAATTCAAGTTGGATTTACAGTTTTTATGAGTCTTATATTATTATGGGAAAACTTCGATGGAAATTGGCTTGATTTTTTAGATTCATCAGATACATTATTAGATAATAGACTACTGTTAATTTTCTTTTGTATTTTAAGTCTTTGGTTACAACGTTTTCATCATCCATTAGCAGTAATATATCGAAAAGCAACTCATGGCTGGAGTATTATTATTGCCTTAATTTTATTAATTCGTTCTAGCATTGTTACCTATTTTATCCTATTCAATAATCAAGCCAAAATAGGAGCAACTTGGCAATATTTAATTGTACCTTTTTTGCTCATTACCATAATTATTATTCGTTATAGAATAAACCTCAATAAATGGGCTATTTATGGAATAACTTGGGCTTTAGAAATTTCGATTATTTATTGTATATTACCCTTTACAGATTCCACTTTGATTATTTCTATTACTAATCTAGTTGCTGCTGTTCCTATATTCTTTTTAATCCGCTTCTTAAATTATAAATATACTCAGTTATCTCAAATAATAAGCTTTCAATTAGTACCAGTTTATTTCGCTATTTTGGCTATTTTGTGGCGTTTTAATTCATTCAATGCCTATACAGGATTAATCACAATTATTGCTGCTTTAATCGGAATAATAGTTACTTACCCTTTATTTATTAGGAAAATTTACACTTATATTTTCCTGGGATTAATAACAGTTGGTATTGATGAATTTTTCATATATCGTATGACAGAAGGAATGGGTACTAACCTTCCTAATCGCTTATTATTAATGGGTTTAGTTACTGCAATTATTTCTGTAATTTACCTATTTCTTGAATTCTTTTTGATTAGTAAAAACCGAAGCTATTTAGTTAACTTAAGTTTAATAGAATTTGCTAAAATTGCTCATGTTCACTGGGCGATCGCTTCTATTTTAAAAACAATTGGAGTCGCTTCTGCTGCCTTAATTTTTCGCCTAAATAATACCAGTCCCTATCTTAATCCCCTAACAGTTTCTGTCAGTTTATTATTATCTTTTTATGCTTTTATTCAAGGCCGTTCACCTATACAAAGCATTAATAATGATCAAAGTAATACCTTTAAAAAGATTTGGATCTATGTGGGTTTTATTGACATTGCTAGTACCTTAATTTTTTATCGTTTAATTTGGGAAAATTTAAGCTTTCTCGATTCTTATTATGCTGGTATTTTTGGAATAATTGCTTTGATAATTTATAATATCCCTTGGATAAATTTCGGATGGAATGCTAAACCTTGGCAAGAAATATCCTTACTACTTCCCACTGTTTTAGCATCAGTGACAACTCGAATAATTTCCTATGAAAGTTTATTGTTAGTGGCACTTTTTTATGGACAAGTTGCTATCAATAAAAAAAACCTGCGTTGGACTTATCTTAGTTTAGTATTTATTAACTGGGCAATTATAAACTTCTTGATTGAAATACAATGGCTAAATCAGTTAACAATATCATTAATAATTGGCTTATTTATTCTTCATATTGCTCAATTTGATCCCTTTTTTAGACAAGGTTCACATTCTAATCTACGCTATTATTTAAGACTATTAGGGATTGGAGTTATTAATATTACTGGTTTAATTTATTATCAAATCATCGGTACTGTTCCCATTCTCATTAGTTTAATAACGATTGGTTGGGGACTAGGATTAAAAATTAAAGCCTTTCTTTATGTGGGAACTAGCACATTTATTATCACCATTGTCTATCAATTAATCCTCTTAAGCTTTGAGTATGCACCACTAAAATGGATTCTCGGATTAACTTTAGGAATGATTTTGATTATGATTGCTGCTATGGTCGAAAAAAGAAGACAAAAAATTCCATCCATTTTGCAAAATTGGATAGAAGTTTTTCGTCAATGGAAATAATTAACTATCGTTCAGTTGATCTAAAGTTTGGAGGAATTTGTTCACGGGTAATAATAATATTTTCAAAGAAAGCTTTAATTCTTTCTTCTTTAATAGGAACAACACCATCCTTTCCAAAATAACGATTAACTATGCCAACATAACGAGGATCACCATTTAGATAACCATCCATCATTTTACCAATAGTAAAGTTAACTAAATTCAAAAAAGTTGAATCATGTTCAGGAACCATGCAAGCAATTCCATGTTTAAAATAAGATTCATCCTGAGGAATAACCTGATAATCATCCGGGTTTTCTAAAGTTTGCCTCATTCCTTCTAATATGGTTCCATCAAAAGCAAAACCATCAATTTCTCCTGTTTCAACTGCTTTAATCCCTGCTTCCATACTCTCAAAAGGAACAACAGTAACCCTAGATTCAATCACTTTAATTGATTCTGTACTTAAGGTACTTTCAACAACACCAATTCGTTTCCCCTGAAAAGATTCTGGGGAACCTAAATTACTATTTTCCCTTACCATTACCTTAATTCCAGAGATTCCATAAGCTAAAGAAAAATCAACAAACTTATCTCTTTGCCAAGTAAAAGTCGTATCACAAGCAATATCAACTTCTCGATTAAGAACACTAATAATTCTCTCTTCTAAAGTATCATCAACAATGACCTTAATCTTAATATCTTTGCCTAGTTCAGTCTCCAAAGTATCTCTGATAAGTTCGATGATTTCTACCGAATAGCCCACTAATTGATCATCATCATTGACATAAGCAAAAGGTACTAAATTAACTCTTGTACTAACATTTAAAACCCCTGTTCGTGCTACTCTTTCTGTCACAGTCTCCGCTAAACTTTGACTAGGAAAAGCGAAAGCAGTCATTAAACCTAAAGCAACTAATGGTAATTTTCTATACATAATCTCTCCGAAGAAGAACAATCAACAGCAAAATAGATTAATAGTCATGGTTTTTCGGGAAACTGTCAACAAAAAATCAAAAAAATTAACAATAGTGGAAATTTATGAGCTTTTTTGCTACAGTTCTTAAAAGTGTTGTATCATAGGAGAAAAAATTGTGCAAACCACCACTAAAATTACTTTTGTGGCTTTCTTATTAGCAGCATCCACTTTAAGTATTTCTTCAGCAAAAGCAAGTCCTACAATACAAGCCAATACTAAAAATGCTGGAAATATTGAGTACCGTCTTTCTCGAATCACAAAAGCCATTGAAAAAATAAACATTGAACTATCTAATAGCTTAGATATGGAAAATGGAGAAAGAAATAATTCACTTGCTAGAGGTTTTGCTAACCGAGGAGGTGGAGGGTTTGCCAACCGTGGAGGAGGTGGTTTTGTTAATCGAGGAGGAGGTGGTTTTGCCAACCGTGGAGGAGGTGGTTTTGCTAACGGTGGAGGCGGCGGTTTTGTTAATAGAAGTCCTTTTCGGAATGGAGGCGGTTTTTACAACCGTTATTAATCGTTAAAAATGATTAATACTGTGAAATATAAATCAAGGGGAGTCAATTTTGCAAGTAACTACAAAAATTACCTGTGTTGGTTTTATCTTAGCTGTTTCCACTTTAACTGCTTCTGTAACTGAAGCTAATAACAGCTTATCAAACACTAATTTAAGCATAGAAAATCGTCTTTCTCGTCTTACTGAAGCAATAGAAGAAAGAGGAATAGATATTACAGAGGAAAAAACCCAGGATTTAATAGCAAGAGGTTGGGGAAATGGCCGTCGAGGAAGTTGGGGAAATGGATATCGTGGCGGGTTTGCCAATCGTCATGGAGGAGGAGGTTTTATTAATAGAAGTCCTTGGCGTAATGGTGGGGGTTTTTATAATCGTGGTGGAGGCGGTGGTTTTCTTAACCGTAGTCCTTGGAGAAATGGTGGATTTATTAATCGTTGGTAAGGAAAGAAATGACAACCAATTTATCTATTAATACCCAACTCAATAAGTCCATCGATACTTCAACTTTTGGACCAATTAATTTGGTAGTTATTCAACCCACTCCTTTCTGTAATCTTGATTGTGATTACTGTTATTTACCCAGTCGAAACTTAAAAAAAACCTTATCTCTTGATCTGATTGATCCCATTTTCAAAGCAATTTTTACCAGCCCGTTTCTTGGGGAATTCGTTGATATTTGTTGGCATGCAGGAGAACCCTTAGCTGTTGCCATTTCTTATTATGAAGAATTATTGCAACGGATTGAAATTGCAAGTCAGAAGTATAATCCTAAGCAAATACCTATTTATCATTCAGTCCAAACAAATGGTATTTTAATTAATCAAGCCTGGTGCGATTTATTTAAACAATATAATATCTGTGTTGGGGTTAGTTTGGATGGTCCAGACTTTTTACATGATTCTCATCGCAAAACCCGCACTGGTTTAGGGAGTCATGAAAGTGTAATGCGAGGCATTCGTTACTTACAGAAAAATGATATTTATTTTAACATTATTGCTGTAATAACCCAAGACTCTCTAAATTATGCCGATGAAATGTTTAACTTTTTCTGGGATAATGGTATCACGGATGTTGCTTTTAATATGGAAGAAACGGAAGGAATTAATGAAGCTTCTTCCTTAGATAAAGCAGGTACAGAAGAAAAATATTATCAATTTATGCAGCGATTTTGGCAATTAACCAGTGAAAAGAATGATCAGTTTAGAGTCAGAGAATTTGAATCGATTTGTAGTTTAATTTGTGATGATCAACGTTTAAGTAATACTGATATGAATCATCCCTTTGCTATTCTTAATATTGATTATGAGGGTAATTTTTCAACCTTCGATCCTGAACTCTTATCCATTGATATTAATCCCTATGGAAAGTTTATTTTAGGGAATGTTTTAACTGATAGTTTAGAATCCGTTTGTCATGGTGAGAAATTTAAAAAAATATATAAAGATATGAAAAAAGGAGTTGAAAATTGTCATCAAAATTGTCAATATTTCGGCGTTTGTGGTGGAGGAACAGGAAGTAATAAATATTGGGAAAATGGAACTTTTAATTCCTCAGAAACTCAAGCCTGTCGTTATCGAATTAAATTAGTAACAGACCTAGTTTTAGAAGCCTTAGAAGACTCTTTTGGTATTGCTTAAAATTACGGCAAATCCCTCAATTACCATAACTAACCGACTAATTGCTTCTCTAGGTATCGCAATATAGTTGGAGATTATTGAGATGGCTTAAATTGGCAATGTCCCTAGTCTTAGTCATAGGTACTGAAACCTGATTGCTAGAGTTATTGTTAATTTATCAAGAAATATTAAGATTGAGGAAGAAAGAGTTTTTTGATCTACTATGCTAGAAGTGTATACTGCAATACGTTCCTAAGATAAAGTTGTGTATTAATGGTTTTGGGGATTCCAGTTTCTCAATACCAGAAAAAGAAAAACCCTATTGTGACTAAAGGAAAGAAAATAGGAACTTATGTAGGACGAGTTGCAGTTCGTTCCATAGGTAGTTTTAACATTTCAACTCAACAAGGCTTGGTTCAAGGAATTAGTCACAAGTATTGTCAAATTATTCATCAAAAAGATGGATATAGTTACGCTTTTCACGCCCCCTAGCGGTGCGACACTGCGCCTTCGTAAGGCGCAAGGGAACGCACACCAAGAGCAAGAGAAAGGGGGTCATTTTTCCTCCAACGGCTGAAGCACGTTGGTTTCCCAACGAGGATTATTATGACAACAACTAAAGAAATTCAAAATACAGTTACCACTAAACAAAGAGTCGGAATTATCAACCCATTGCAAGCCGATCGTTCAGCAAATACCTGGCATAAAATTAGCTTCAATCCTCCTTTCCCCGACAATAATCAAGTCATTGTTCTTCCCATGACTCAAACCTATCAAGGGAATGAAACCCCTGGTTTAAGAATTCGTAATGTTAACCCTCAAGGCTTTGAAATTCGTTTTGATGAAGTAATCACCTCAACTGGAAATAGTTCCGATGGTCATCATATTAATGAACAAGTGGGGTGGTTGGCTTATGGAATTGCTGCCCCAGGATTGGCCGTCAATAAAGAAGTCCAACAACGTTCTGAATTTGTCTGTGGTGAATTAGAAAAATATAATAATAATATTAGTCCAGAAAATAAACGACTCAAATATGGAAAAATGGCTTGTTCTGCATTCCGGTTTTATCGAGGAACAAATCATTTATATTGGTCAGATTTTACCAATGATCCCAGGTTGCAACAATTTGGTAATGAAAAAACCAAAACTTGGATTCAGGGGGATCTTCATGCCTTTAATTTTGGGTCATTTGATAACGACAATGATGTTGTCGTTTATGATCTCAATGATTTTGATGAATCTTTAGTAGCCGACTATCAATATGATGTCTGGCGCATGGCAATTAGTTTAGTAATTATTGCTCGTGAAACTCATAAATTTTCTTCACCAGAACAAGAGCAAGTTATCGAAGCATTTGCCCAATATTATTTAGAAACTTTGGCCAAATGTGCTGAAGATAAACAAGCAAAAAAAGCTGAATTTAGCAAGAAAAATACTTATGCAGCCCTCGATGATTTTCTCGAAGAAGTCGAAGAAGAAAACAGCCGCAAAGAAATGTTAGATAAATGGACAGAATTAGTAGCCAATCAACGTATTTTTAAACTATCCTCTGAAAAATTAGGAGAAGTTTCTGAAGGACAAAAAAGAATCATTCGACAAGCATTATCGGGTTATTATGCCAGTTTGCCAGAGAAACTAGCCAGCCAAAGTGATAAATTCAAGGTCAAAGATATTGCCGAACGCTTACTAGCAGGAACAGGATCTTTAGGAACACCTCGTTATTATATGTTACTAGAAGATCATAAAGGAATTGAACGAATTCTTGATATTAAACGGCAATCAAAACCAACTGCTTATCAATATTTTAACAACGAACAAAAAGAACAATATAATCAATGGTTTGGTGAGAGTGAAGGTCAACGCCATGCCACAGCTTATCGGGCATTAATTAAAAATACCGATGATTTTTTAGGGGTATTGGAACTTGCCGATGGCAGTAATCCTGGAAGTTACTCAGTCAGACAGCGATCGCCTTATAAAGAATCATTTGATACCAGCAGTTTGAAACGTAAATCAAGCTTTGTGAAAATAGCTCAACAATGGGGAATCATTCTAGCCACAGCCCATGCTCGCGCTGATAAAGATTTTAGCCCCATGTATGTTCCTTATTTCTTTGCGAAACAAGTGACAAAACAAACAGAAAATTCCCAAGAAGCGTTTCAATTATTAGTTAAAGAAATTGCCTTTGACTATGCTCAACAAGTTGAAACAGACTGGCAAAGTTTTCTCAATCATTTTGATGTAGAACCCTTGTTTTGTGACTAAACTCGTGATCACACCGTTGGGGGTATCGATGTTACCTAAAATTATGGTAAATAGGAACAGGAAAAAAGACCATTCATACCCCTTAAGTTAATGAAACTAAAACAAAATTTTTGGACTCATCTCCTCACAGGGGTTGGGCATTGGTGGAAAAAAAGTCTGGTGACACTCATGGCAGTCACCTTATCCATTAGTCTCTGTGGGGCAACTTGGAATCAAACGAGTACCGATTCTGTCTTAATTAGCGTTCTCGCTCAAGGAAACGCTATTACAGACCCCAGAGCCATTTTAAGGTACGCTTTACCCATTGATAACGAACCCATTCGTAAAGTACAAGAATCTATCGAAGACATCTCCAATCATCTCAGGGGCAAACGTTGGCCCCCCATTGCTAAAGATGTCAAAAGTGCGTCCTTTATTCTTACCTTACGCAGCGATCAAATTATAGAAGGGGTTCCCGGCGATCGCCAACCTCAAGCTCAAACTTTCCTAGAAAACATCAAGACAGGGCTCAGCCAACTACAAGAAGCGGTTGAAAATAAAGATAAAGAGGCGGTTTGGCTAACCAGACGGTATATTCTCGATAATGTCAGTGATATTGAAGCCTTAATGGTAGAGGGATTTCCCTTTGAAGTACCGGCTGAATATGCTTACTTACCTCAGTTAAAAGGACGAGCAACCATCGACATTGAAACGACAAAAGGGACTTTAACTGTGGTTGTGGATGGTTACAATGCGCCTGTCAATGCTGGAAACTTCGTCGATTTAGTTCAACGAGGTTTCTATGATGGTTTACCCTTCATTGATTCTGAGGGAAGTTTTGCGCTCCAAACCGGTGATCCCCCAGGAGAAGAAGAAGGATTTATTGATCCCGAAACAGGTGAATATCGTGCCATTCCTATCGAAGTTTTAGTTAAAGGAGAGGAAGAACCCATATACGAGTTTACCCTTGAAGAGGTGGGCATTTATTTACCCGATCTGGCCCTTCCCTTTAACGCCTATGGAACTTTGGCCTTAGCCCGTCCTAGTCTTGATCCCAACGGTGGCTCTTCGCAATTTTTCTTCTTTAAGTTTGACAGTGAATTAACCCCTCCTGGTTTTAATTTAATGGATGGTCGTTATTCTGTCTTTGGCTATTTGGTTGAGGGTAAAAAAGTCTTAGAAAGTCTCACCGATAAAGATAAGATTCTCTCAGCAAAAGTGATTGATGGGTTGGAAAATCTCCAAGAACCTCAACAGAGTTAAAGATATTCTTTTGATCTCCTCAAAAACCTCCTAATTGATAGGAGGTTTTTGCATGAGCTTGCCTCATTTTTCTTCGGGATATTCTACCAAGAATGTAATGCTCTTAACTGGGGTGTTTTCTTCAATTGATGAGCTTCCATCCTACATAACACCTCATCCAAAATAGTTACAGCCTCCCCAACATAAGCACCTTTATTCAACATCACACATTCTGCTCTTTCTGCCATAGCAGCATCCGTCATTTCTGCACGAGATGGAATACTATTTTTGACCAAATTTTCCAATACTTGGGTCGCCCAAATCACAGGCACATGGGCTGCTTGACACAACCATAAAATTTCTTCTTGCATCTCTGCTAACCTTTGATAGCCTATTTCTACGGCCAAATCTCCCCTAGCAATCATCACCCCAAAGGGCTGTTTTCCCGCACCATGAATAATCAACTCAGGAAGATTTTTAACTGCCGTTAACGTCTCAATTTTTGCCACAATAGCTACTTTACGCCAATCTTTCCCCAACCTTTGTTCTAACTCCCACTGCAAAATCTCAATATCATTGGCTTTTTGGACAAAAGAGTAACCAATCAGATCAGCATGGCTGGCCACAAAATCCAAATCTTGACGATCCTTATCTGTCAATGGGTTTAGATCCAAGGGAGTATCAGGAAAATTAATGCCCTTATCCACCCGTACTTTTTCACCTTTCGGACGGGCATGGGTAATGCGAATTAAAACCCCTTCTCTTGCCACACTTTCCACTCGACCCCCAATATGACCATCATCGATCCAAATAGTTGCCCCTACCTTGACCTGTTCTAAAATGTGCTTAAAACCGAAATAAGCTTGAAAATAGCTTTGGTGAGGTTTTTGAGGTTTCTCACGGGTTAATAATAATCCTTCACCTTGATGAATGCGTTTTTGTCCTTGGGGTGGTATCACCGTTTGTAACCGTAATTTAGGTCCCCCTAAGTCCATAAAAATCTTACAACGTCTTCCCGTCATTTTCTGGGCTTCTCGAATACGTTGTATCATCTGTTCCCATTCAACTTGACTATCATGGGCGCAATTAATTCTTAAACAGTCTACCCCTCGTTTAACGAGGTCTAAAATAAAGTTATCGTCCGTTGCAGCGTAACTAGGCAGCGTTACCATGATACGCACCGTACGATTATTAGACCGATGGCCAAACACTTCATCTGTATGGGTTTTTAAAAGGCGATCGCCTTCAAAAAAGGCTTTTAGGGGAGGGTGTTTCGGGAATAAAGCGGGATCTTTCCCACACACAGCCCCCAAAGTAGCAATTACCCCGTCTATATTCGGCAATACACGGGCTTCGATTCGTCCCAATGATGAAAGACCCCAAGGAGTCAAAGCAAGCTGTATGTCCCGCATATCATGGCGACGGAGAGCTAAATAATAGGCCAAATTTTCCGCACTGGGGCTAAATGCTTCACGGGTGATCAGCGATCGCCATTTTTCAAAAACATTACTTCCTTCTCTGACAACATCATGACGTAATTGTTGTAAAACATGAAGCAAATTATGAGGATAGGCCAGTTTCTCTGCTGTGAGGGTTTGTGCTTTTATCATGATTATGACCCTTATTCATAGCTAGAACGACCCTTTTGTTATGCAATCAACAAGAATAAATTTTATGTATTGTCTGGTTTACTATTGTTCTTTAAACAGTCGAATCGATCTAGTCCCTAACTACTATTTTATATTTTTTCGGTTAAGTTCGGGTTAAATCTTTATTGATAGTTCATAGTCACCTTTTTTAGTTCTTGTGTACCAAAAAAGTTGCACTATATCAAGATTTATAAAAATTCTCCTCATTCATTTCCCAAACCTTTTACACATCCTAATCGACTATTTTCCACAAGGTTTCCTAAGTTTTCCCCAGAAAAAGGTAGTTTTTTAACAAGCTAAAACCAATCGAGAGATTTAGAGCACTTTATGAACAGTGATTCCGCACCGTTTTACGCACCGAGGCAATGGGCAAGGGGGGAAAAGTCTTAACTTAATTTGTCCACAAAAAATCCCAGACACTTTTCTGAAATCCTATGTTAATATACATAGGTCTCATCTTGAAAATTAATAGCTAATACCATCGATTAAGACAGATAAAGCTTGAATACTATAAGGACAGTATTATGATAGATTTTACACTAAATTATACAAATTAAATAACTCGGCTTTTCTGAATTGTTTTGTTATTTTTACTAGGAAAAGACATGAAAACTCCTATCGCTCTCGAAGTTGAAATACCGGAAGAAACCTATCACCTACTCACCAGATTCATCGAAAGTAATGCCCCTTTAGGATTTAATGAAGTTGTTAGCTTAGCGGTTTCTAATTTTTTAATCCATCAAACAAGTTCTTATCAAGCTTGTCAGTCTTATTCATCCTCCATATACGAAGGTTCTCAAAAAACACAGGTTCTAAAACAATGAAAACAAAAAATTTGATTTCACTTCCTTGGAAAACGAGAGAAAGAATTAAAGCCTTTTCTCAAGTTTTTCCCACCGTTCCTTTACTAGAAAGTCCCACCACTGGGGACAAACTATCACAAGCGATTGACTGTTTGCATCCCATTGCTAAATCGGAAAGTGCTGCTTTTTCGTTATTAAAAGAACTAGATTCTTATCGGTGTTACGGTGAATAACCTGAAAAAAAAGCAACAGTCTGTCACTCATTGGACCAATTTATTAATTGCTGGTATTATCCTCACTGTCATTATTATTATTGCCCTAAGTAATATTTTAGAAAATCCAGAAAGTCGTCAAATCAGACAACTAGCTGAAAAAAAACTACGGCTGTTTGCTAGAGGCTATAGTCTCGATGCCATTGACTGCCAAGGGATTGATAATAATAATAATGGCTGGCTTAACTGTCGGGCCGATGATCGTAAAGGACAGACTGTTTTTCTAGAATGTCCTTACAGGGGTGAGGCTCAAGAATGTCGCTATAAATAATCATTAATTGGGAAAACCGATGTAAAAAGTTGCGCCATTTCCTGGGGTACTTTCTGCCCAAATCTTCCCACCATGACGATGAATAATGCGCTGGACAATAGAAAGACCAATACCAGTTCCCTCAAACTCTTTTTGGGAGTGTAATCGTTGAAACGCACCAAACAGTTTGTCAGCATATTCCATATCGAAACCCACCCCATTATCAGAGACAAAAATTGCATTATCTTCCAATACATCAATCGTAATTGAAATGGGATTACGGCCTCGACTAAATTTAAGACTATTCTCCAATAAGTTAACAAAAACCTGTTTTAATAGAGCCGTATCTCCTTTAACAGTCGGTAATTCTCCGATGTTAAATTCAATCTGATCATCCTCAAAGGTAACAAGATTAATCGCTGCTTTGACCACAGCATTAAGATTAACGGGATTAAATACGAATTCCCTTCTTCCCACCCGTGACAGAGTGAGTAACCCATCAATTAAATAACCCATTTTTTCACTACTTTTTTGGATAACCTCTAAATAATGAACGACTTTGGTATCTTCAAAGACTTTGCTCCCTGTTAGTTGTTGTTTTAAAGCATTGACAAACCCATGAATATGTCGCAACGGCGCACGCAGATCATGGGAAACAGAATAACAAAAAGCGTCTAATTCTTGATTGGCGGCTTCTAATTGAGTAGTTCTCTCCATTAATCTCTTTTTCGTCCTCACCAACTCCGTTAGATCACGAGCAGTTCCTAAAAGAGCGTAAATTTGACCCTGAGAGTTTTTCAGAGGCACTTTATAGGTATCAAAATAGCGATCGCCGTCTGGGAAAGCAAGAGTCTCTTCAATATGGAGGGTTTCTCCTGAATTAAATACCTGT
>JASJEA010000221.1 GCA_030064935.1 Crocosphaera sp.
GAATTAACGGTCAGAACTAACCATTTAGATAATAGTCATGGTTACTTTAACGGGGCTGCTTTATTTTATTATATTCCTGGACTAGAAATTTGTCCTATTACTATTGAAATTGTTCTCCCCAATTCTGGTTGGAAAATCAGTACCGCTTTACCGGCAGTTGAAGAAAGCGTAAATCAATTCTATGCTCAAGATTTTGATACGTTAGTCGACAGTCCTTTTGAGATTGGAACCCAGGCAATCTATTCCTTTGAAGTATTAGGAAAACCACATAAATATGCTATTTGGGGAACTGGTAATATTAATCCGAATAAGCTGATTGAAGATACAAAAAAAATTATTGAAACAGAGGCCAAACTATTTGGTGGATTACCTTACGATAATTATTTGTTTATACTCCATCTGACTCATAATAGTTTTGGTGGTTTAGAACATAAAAATTCTTGTTCTTTAATTTATTCTCGTTTTAATTTTAGAGATACCGATAAATATAATCGTTTTCTACAACTGGTTGCCCATGAATTTTTTCATCTTTGGAATGTGAAAAGAATTAGACCAAAAGCATTAGAAAAGTTTGATTATGACAACGAAAATTATACTCCTTCTTTATGGTTTTCTGAAGGAACCACTAGCTATTATGACATGGTGATACCTTTGAGAGCAGGTATTTACGATCTCCAAAAATTCTTGAAAATTCTAAGCAAAGAAATCACTCGTTTTCTTAACACCCCAGGGCGAAAAGTACAGCCCCTAAGCGAATCTAGTTTTGATGCTTGGATAAAATTATATCGACGGGATAATAATAGCGATAATAGCCAAATTTCCTATTATTTAAAAGGTGAATTAGTCTCCCTTCTTTTGGATTTATTAATCCGGGCTAAATACCAGAATAAACGTTCATTAGATAATGTTATGGTACAAATGTGGGAACAGTTTGGAAAAACAGAAACTGGTTTCACTTCTCATCAATTGCAAAGAGTGATCGAATCCGTTGCTGATATGGATTTACAAAGCTTTTTTAATCTTTATATTGATAGCATAGAGGAATTGCCTTTTAACAAATATTTAGAGCCCTTTGGCTTAAAAGTTAAGCCCGTTTTAGAAGAGATTCCCTATTTAGGGATTAGAGTTCAGTCAGAAAATAATAAGGAAATAATTAAATTTGTTGAGAAAGGCTCCCCTGCTTCTTTGGAAGGAATTGATCCAGAAGATGAATTATTAGCCATTAATGGGATTCGAGTTACCGCAGAGCAATTAAATGAACGTCTCAAAGAATATCAAACAGGAGAGATTATCTCCTTAACCCTGTTTCACCAAGACGAATTAAGAAACTTTTCTGTGACATTAGGAAAGCCCCAACCAACTCGTTATGAAGTTATTCCCATAGAAAACCCTTCAACCCTTCAACAAGAAAATTTAACAGGTTGGTTAGGAAAGTTTTAAGGAAATGATAGGTCAATTTGAGGTTATAATAAACATCTTGGATAGAGAACTATCTCTCACAATGTAAGGATAACTCGCTCACGGAATAAACGATGCACACTTTTCTGCCAATTGCTTACTTTGAAAACCAATTTGTTCCCTTTGAAAATGCTAAAGTTTCTATAGCAACCCATGCCCTACATTATGGAACGGCGGCCTTTGGCGGAATGCGTGGAATTCCTGATCCTCAAAATCCAAGGCAAATTTTATTATTCCGTTTAGATCGTCATTGTCAGCGTTTATCTCAAAGTGCCAAGTTTCTGAAATATGAGTTATCCCCAGAAAAACTGCAAGAAATAATTATTGATTTTGTCAAAAAAAATCAACCCAATCAATCATTTTATATACGCCCTTTGGTTTATAGTTCTGGGCTAGGAGTTGCCCCAAGACTGCATCAGATTGAAAAAGATTTCTTTGTTTATGGATTAGAAATGGGGGACTATCTTTCCCCTGATGGGATTAGCTGTCGTATCAGTTCTTGGAGTCGTCAAGAAGATAGAAGTTTTCCCTTAAGAGGTAAAATTAGTGCAGCTTATATTACCTCCGCTTTAGCCAAAACAGAAGCGGTGGAATCGGGTTTTGATGAAGCTATTTTAATGAATTCTCAAGGGAAAGTTTGTGAAGCAACGGGGATGAATATTTTTATTATTAGAAATGGTAACTTAATCACCCCTGGGTTTGAACAGGATATCTTAGAAGGAATCACAAGAGATAGTGTTTTGACCTTGGCTAAAAATCTAGGAATTCCTGTTGTTGAACGTCCAATTGATAAATCAGAATTATTCATCGCTGATGAGGTGTTTTTATGTGGAACTGCAGCCAAAATAGCCCCTGTTAAGCGAATTGAAAACTTCGAGCTTCCTTTAGCTCGTCCTATTACAAAGAAACTGCAAGAGAAATTATCAGCCATTACACAGAATATGGATTCAGACTATAGAGATTGGGTCTTTTCTGTTAGCTTAGACTAATAATTTAGTTATGGGTTACTACTCTATTTTTGAGGTTTTCTTATGGATAAACTCACTCATTATTAACTAAGTTATCATTTGTTTATCTAACAGGGCTTTATTCTCCACTCCAAAAACTAAGTAAGTTCTTAAAAGGCAGGGTTTAAGAACCCATAATATTAATAATATTACCAAAAATTTTGATGAAATGGGGTTGTTTAAACAACCCTATTTCGTATTCAAATAAGTGCTTTAATTAATCATATTCTACAATTTCTTGGCATTCTATGCTAAACTGGCTGTAATCTTAACATATATTATTATTCAGTCAGCTATTTAATGAAAAGACCTAAAGGTTATGTTATTTAATTCCTATGAATTTATCTTTTTATTTTTACCCATAGTTGTCTTAGGGTTTTTTACTCTCAGTCGTTTTAGGAGTCGTCTCTTATCTATCGGTTGGTTAGTCGCTGCTTCTCTGTTTTTTTATGGATACTGGAATCCTAAATATCTACTGTTGATTCTTGCTTCCATTATTTTCAATTATTATCTAGGCAATCTAATCAATCAACAAACCAAAAATAAGTCATTTGCTTCTCAATTATTACTTATCGGAATTGTTGTTAACTTGGGCTGTATAGGATATTTTAAATATGCACATTTTTTTGTCAACAACCTAAATATATTATTAGGGAATAATTTTTTAAATTTTAATTTAGAAAATATTATATTGCCCCTAGGTATTTCATTTTTTACCTTCCAACAAATTGCATATTTAGTCGATTCTTATCAGGAAAAATTAAAAAACAGTAGCTTTTTGAATTATTGTTTATTTGTTACTTTTTTCCCTCAATTAATAGCAGGACCAATTGTTCATTATCAGGAGATGATTCCGCAATTTGAAAAAAAAGAAACCTATGCTGTAAATTGGAATAATATTGCCATTGGACTTTCTATATTTTCTATAGGCTTATTTAAAAAAGTTGTCTTAGCAGATAGTATTGCTATCTATGCAAATCCTATCTTTAGCGCAGCCGAATCGAGTCAATCTTTAACCTTTTTATCTGCCTGGTTAGGTGCTTTAGCTTATACTTTCCAATTATACTTTGATTTTTCTGGTTATGCGGATATGGCGATTGGTATTGCCCGTATCTTTGGTATTATATTGCCTTTAAACTTTTATTCTCCTTATAAATCGGTTAATATTACTGAATTTTGGAGACGATGGCACATGACGCTATCCCGCTTTTTAAGAGACTATTTATACATCCCATTAGGGGGAAATCGTCAAGGTATAATTAGACGATATATTAACTTACTGATAACTATGTTATTAGGAGGACTTTGGCATGGTGCAGGATGGACATTTATAATTTGGGGAGGACTTCATGGGTGTTATCTTGTGATTAATCATGGATGGCATAATTTTCGTAGTAATATCTTAAAACAGGACTTAAAAAAGTCAACTATTTTTGGTCAAATAATGGGTCAAATAATAACTTTTTTCGCAGTTGTTATTACTTGGGTATTTTTTCGGGCCACAAGTCTAGACGGTGCTTTACATATGTCACAATCCATGTTAGGAATGAATGGATTTTCTTTTTCAAGCAATGGGTTTGATTTTCCCAAAAAGTTGTTTATTGTTCTATTTTTTATTATTATCTTTTTACCCAATACTCAAGAAATAATGAAAGACTATAACCCTTCAATTCTAACTTATAAAATTAAGGAACGATATCCTATCCCTAAATGGTTACAGTGGCATCCTAATGCACTCTGGTCAGTTATAATTGCCCTATTTAACTTTGTTTGTCTTATTAAACTCTCAAAAATTAGTGAGTTTTTATACTTCCAATTCTAATCTTATGATATTAAGTTCTCAGAATTATCTAAAACTTTGGTTATTATCATTCTCAACCCTCAGTATAGGTTTTGCTTTTTTTAACGGATTAATTGATCCCTATAATGTGGTGGGTTCTCCTGAAATCAAAGGGCTAAATGAGATTAAACCTGCGTTTAGTAATAATTTGCGCATGGGGAAAGCTGCTATTATTAATAGATTGGCTCCTCAAGCAATTGTTTTAGGTTCATCTAGAGCAGAGCAAGCCTATGATACTGAACATCCAGGATGGGATTCTCAAGCCCAACCTCGTTATAATTTAGGCTTGTCTGCTGTTAATATGTATGAACTTTTGCGCTATTTTCAACACGCTCATAAAGTACAACCCCTTCAACAAAGTGTTGTGGCTCTAGACTTTTTTATATTCAATAGTTATCGTAATAATAAACCAGATTTTAATGAGAATAGACTGGCAGCAACAGCGAATAATAATCGCAATTTTTTCCACCAATATTACGATATGCTCCCTGTTTTTTTATCAGAAGATGTCTTTGAATCTAGTTTAAATACGATTCGTCAACAAAAATCCAGGAAATCATCAGATTCTTATCTAAAAAATGGTCAAAGGGCTTGGAAAAATAAACCTGAAGGCATTTTAAGAAGAGGAGGTTATCAAAAATCCTTTGCTGTTACTGAAGATATTTTTGTCAGGTCATTATATTTTCCACCTCCTGAGAAAAAATATGACTTTATCAATTCAAAAACAGGGGCAAATTCTTTAGAATATTATCGAATGTTGCTGCAAAAGGCTTATGAAGATAAGATTGATTTTCGCATCGTTATTAATCCGAGTCATGCTCGCCAATGGGAGATCATTCGTCACCTAGGATTATGGGAAAAATTCGAGGAGTGGAAACGAGAATTAGTCAAAATTAATGAGCAAGAAGCAGCTAAATTTAAAGTATCTCCTTTTCCCATTTGGGATTTTAGCGGCTACAATAGTTTAACAACGGAGACAGTTCCAGATGCTCAAGATAAAACGACAAAAATGAAATGGTATTATGAATCTTCTCATTTTAGTAAACCTTTAGGAGATTTGGTTTTAGATAAGGTATTTGCTTATGAAGATAAAAATCGCAATATTCCTGGTGATTTTGGGATTTTACTAACCTCAGAGAATATAGAAGAGCATTTATCAAAAATTAGATCAGACCAAAAACTTTATGAAAAAAACTATCAAAAAGATGTTGACACTATTAAAAATTTAGTCAATAAATATTATTCAGAAAGTGATTTAAAAAGATTCAACAATCATGGACAGTAATATAAACACAAATAAACCCCCCGTATCACTTTGGATTCTGGTAGCTAGGACTGATGTTCCCTATATGCTACAAACCATTCCTCATTTAATTCGCTCTTGTAATTATCCTTTTGTTGAAAGGGTTTTAGCAATGGATACTGCCCCTTTAATTGGGGATAAACGTTACAGATATGACACAGGAAGTCAACAACAATTAGAGGAAGCTTGCCAAACCTTAATTAGCAAAGGAATCATGGATAGAGTGGCTCAAATTGATTATAATCCAGAGTTAATAAAAACCATTTACGAAAAGTATTTTGGTCCTCAACAAGCCCCCCAAATGCTCAATCATACCCATAATTGGAAGGGCTCAACTGTTTATGCTTCTTTGTATTGTATTGAAGCCGCAGCGAGTAATTATTATTTACATTTTGATGCTGATATGTTACTACATCAAGATCCAGGCTATGATTGGATTACAGAAGGTATCAAAGTAATGGATACAGTCCCTACTATTGCGACGATTCGCCCTTTCTGTGGACCTCCCGATCCAGAGGGAAAAGTGATTCATTTTCCCAAATTTTATCAAGATGGAGGTGAATTTTATGGTTATAAATCTTTTAGTATGAGAGCCTATTTAGTTGAAAAAAAACGATTTGCTCAACTGTCTCCAATTCCTTTATCATGGAAGTTCCCGCCTTTATGGTCTCGTCATTTACCAAAACTTTTTCAGCCCTTAGCAGGAAAAATTGAAGGAAAATTGCGTAACACAAAAAGTGTAGTTCAAGGAGCCATTGATTCTTTGGAACCTATGACTGGAAAAAGGTTATCAGAAACGGATTTTGTTAGGGCTAATTTGTCTTCTAAAAAAGCATGGACAATTC
>JASJEA010000022.1 GCA_030064935.1 Crocosphaera sp.
ACAGCCCCTTGTCGAGGTGTCGGGGGTGATGAGCCTAGATAACTGGCGTAGGGGAATACCCCTGTGGGCAGAAATATCCCGTCGTGAGTCGGGAAGCCCACGCTATACTGCCTAGCAGTTAGCGTGGGAGGATGTCACTTGCTTTTAAACAGGGTATCAACGGGATTTTTAATGCCCTCATCGCCAGTCTGATCCTCTCTTATCTTCCTCTTGATCGTTATATAAAGCCTCAACGCTCCAAAATTTTCCTATCCTTAAAGCAAACTTTATTTAATTTATTATTAGTTTTTGTTTTATTTCCCAGTCTGATGTTAACTATCTTAGAAAGTCGTGATAGTTTAAAATTCTTAGAGACAGAAATCGCAGTCGAAATAGAAGCAGCTAATATTACCATCACCAAAAATATCCAGAATTGGTATCAAATACATTTACAAGGATTAACGGCTTTAGCAACCATATTAGCCAACTATCCAGGGTTAGATAACAATAATATACAAAACAAACTAGAATTAACAAAAAAGACATTTCCCGCCTTCAAAAAAGTTTATATTACCGACACCCAAGGCATCATTATTAATGGTTATCCTTCCTTCACTCAAGCGGGAAAATCTTTAGTGGGGATTGATGTTAGTTCTATTTTGTCTTTGAAACAATTAGCCAGAGAAAAACAACCCCAAGTTAGTTCAGTTCATAGCGATCGTGCTGAATCTCAACCCCATATCGGTCTTCAAGTTCCCGTTATTAATCCTGAGCAAAAAACATTAATGGGGGTTGTTTATGGTTCTCTAGATTTAAGTCAACTCTCTAATTTAATTGAAGTTGATTGGGAGGAAATTAATTTCAACATAACCGTTCTTGATCATAAAAATAAGGTCATTATTGATAGCAAAAAATTGCTCAAAACCTTGCAACTTTTTGACTGGAAAAAGGGAGGGGAAATTCATCAAAGTGCCATCAATAACACTATTTTTCAATGGCTTCCCACTATGCCCGGAGTTCCTGTTATGAATCGTTGGCGCAAGTGTTTTTATGTGAAAGAAGTTAATATGAATCAATCTTTACCCTGGACAGTCATTATCCGTTTAAACCCAGGAAGTCATATTGATTATTTAGAACAACTTTATATTAAAAATCTAGCGATTATGTTTTTCATTTCCCTAGTTAGTTTAGGAGTTGCCTATGGAATCAGTTATTATTTAGTGAACCCACTGTTAATATTAGCTGAAGTTACCCAGGATTTACCACAAAAGATTCTCAAAGAAGAAGCAGAACCTCATTTGCCTAAGACAAAAATCGATGAACTGAGACAGTTAACTCATAATTTTGAGTATATGATAACAATTCTTAAACATCAATTTCAAGCAATCAAAAAAAGTAAAGAAAATTTAGAAAAAAGAGTCAAAGAACGTACACAAGAATTATGGCAAGTCAATGAAAAGTTAAGCAAAGAAATGATAGAAAAACAGTACATAGAACAAGAACTAAGGGAAAGCGAAGAAAGATATAATCTAGCGGTTTCAGGAACCAATGATGGTATTTGGGATTGGGATTTAAGAAGCGATACTGTTTATTATTCCCCTGTATGGATGAAGATTTTAGGCTATCAATATAAACCTTTACCCCATTTATTATCAACTTGGTCAGATAATGTTTATCCTGATGATCTCGATTTAGCCCTCAAAGATGTTAATGAGCATTTAGAAGGAAAAACAGAAATCTATGAAAATACCCATCGTATTCGACATCGTGATGGTCATTATATTTGGATCGAAGCTAAAGGAAAATGTATCCTCAATAAGCAAGGGAAACCTTACCGTTTGGTGGGGACGATTACGGATATTACTGAGAAAAAAACTGCCCTAGAAGCTTTGGAAATGGCGAAAAAACAAGCCGAAGCTGCTAATAAAGCAAAAAGTGAATTTTTGGCTAATATGAGTCACGAAATTAAGACACCTATGAATGCAATTTTAGGATTTTGTGACCTTCTTCATAGCAAAGTCGATGATCAGCAAGCTCGTGTTTATCTAGAGTCAATTGCTTCGGGAGGAAAAGTTTTACTTATCTTGATTAATGATATTCTCGATCTCTCTAAAATTGAAGCAGGAAAAATGGAAATCATTACAGAACCTACTGATATGAGAGGATTAATAATTGAAATAGAAAGGATGTTTATTGCAACAGCTAAAAGTAAAAAAATAGACCTCTTGATTGATATAGATAAACAAGTTCCTGAAGTTATTTTATTTGATGAAGTTAGACTGCGACAAATTTTGGTTAACTTAGTGGGCAATGCTTTGAAATTCACCGAAGAAGGTTATGTGAAAGTGAGTGTAAGTTGCCCCGATATTAAAAACAAAATAAACCAAAATAGTCATCATTGTTCTCTTAAAATTTCTATAGAAGATACCGGTATTGGTATTGCTACAGACCAACAAAAAAAAGTCTTTGATGTTTTTACTCAAAGCGAAGGACAAAGTACCCGAAAATATGGTGGAACAGGCTTAGGATTGACTATTACAAAGCGTTTAACTGACATATTGGGAGGTACTGTTAAATTAAGCAGTCAGTTAGGAAAAGGGAGTATTTTTACCGTCAATTTTCCGAGAATTAACATTGGTAAAATTCAAAATAATTTTCCTATTAAACCAACAAGAAACATCACTTTTAATGAATTATTGCCTCTAATAATTTTGGTAGTAGATGATGTTGCTTTGAATCGGGAACTATTGATCGGATATTTTTTAGACACTCATCATACAATTTTATTTGCAAGTGATGGAAAAGAAGCTATTATAAAAGCAAAAAAATATCTTCCAGATCTAATATTAATGGATTTAAGGATGCCAAATATGGATGGGTATGAAGCTAGTAAAATTATCAAAAAAACGCCCGAAATACAATCGATTCCTATTGTTATTTTAACTACTTTTTTAAAGAAAGCAGAGAGGAATAAAATAGACGAAATAGGTAGTAATTTTTTGGAAAAACCAGTCAGTCGTCTACAACTTATCTCAACTCTTAAACAAATTTTTCCCTGCACAGAAATAGAAACTCTGGGACCAAAATTACCAGAAAATAGACACAATTTACCTGTAAAAAATAAACTAATCTCCCCCGAATTATTAGAAAAATTGCAACAACAACAAACACAGATATGGGATAATCTAAGAAAGACCATGATTACCAAAGAGTTACGTCAATTTACGGAACGCTTACAACAATGGGGAGAAAACTATCATTGTCAACCTTTGATTGATTATGCCAACCGTTTAGAAAGACAGCGAAAAGAATTTGATAGTGAAAACTTAGCTAAAACCATAGAAAGTTTTCCTGAAATGGTGCGACAGCTTCACTCTCAATATAATCAATAAAATTTTATTAAATCCTTGATCTGAACTGGTTATGTACACGTAACTCCTAACTTAAAAAGATAGCCAATTTATCTTACAACCATAGGAAATATTAGATGATAGAAGCTGAACCAAAGATGAAAATAGTAGAAACTTTTCAACCCGAAGATTTTTTGATTTTAATTGTTGATGATATACGTAAAAATCTACAATTATTAATTGAAATCTTAGATCAATATGGCTACGGAACTACATTTGCTGTCTCAGGATCTCAGGCCTTAGAAAGAGTAAAAGTAACTGAACCTGATTTAATTTTGTTAGATTTAATGATGCCAGAAATTAATGGGTTAGAAGTATGTGAAATGCTTCAAAAAGACACCAAAAATTCTGAAATACCTATCATTTTTTTAACAGCTAGTAATGAAACTGAACATTTAGTTCAAGCCTTTGAATTAGGAGCAGTTGATTATATAACTAAACCCTTTAAAACTCCTGAATTATTGGCAAGGGTTAGAACCCATTTAGAGCTTAAACGAACCAAAGATCAACTAAAAAAAGCTTATGAAGAAATGAAACGGATTGCCTCCACTGATGAACTAACAGGGATTGCTAACCGTCGCTCAATTTTTGATCTAGGAAAACAAGAATTTGAAAGAAGTAAACGCTATAAATCCTCTTTTTCTTTATTAATGATTGATATTGATAAATTTAAAAGTATTAATGATAATTATGGCCATGATATAGGAGATTTAGCCTTAAAAATGATGGTCAATACCACGCTTAATTGTTTACGAAAAGTGGATCATGTAGGAAGACTAGAGACTGAAAAGGAAGCCCTAGAAAACAACGGTAATTTGGGTCATCTAGGAAGATTCGGAGGAGAAGAGTTTGTTGTTATTTTACCAGAAACGAATTTAGAGGGAGCTTACAAAGCAGCTAAACGAGTTTGTCAAGCTATGACTGAAGAAAGCTTAGAAATTATTTATAAAACTATTGAAGTGACCATTAGCATTACTGTTAGTATTGGAGTAGCAACTTACGATTTACAAGATGAGAAAATAGACGATATCCTAAAAAGAGCCGATATAGCTCTTTTGGCGGCGAAAGAAAATGGCAGAAATAGAGTTGCTATTATGCACAATAAACAAGTAAAAGTCAGTAATTAATTTTAGAATGTATAATGAATAATATGGTAAACAAGTTAACCCAAAAAATAGTTTCAAGTTTAATTATTAGCGGCTGCCTCGGTTTCAATCATAGTCTCATCGCCGCTAGTTTAGAGGAGATAAAAGAAAGAGGCACGCTAATTGTTGCAGTTAAAGACAATGTTCGTCCCTTGGGTTTTCGTAGCCAAAACGAGGAATTACAAGGATTAGAAATAGATATCGCTAGACGGTTAGCAGCAGAAATTTTAGGTGATCCCCAAGCCGTTATCTTACAACCTGTTAGTAACCAAGAAAGATTACAGAAAGTGCTCGATGGAGAAGTGGATATGGCAATTGCCAGAGTCACCATTAATGCTTCTCGCACCCGTCTGGTCAATTTTAGTCCCTACTACTACCTAGATGGAACAGGAATTATTACCAATAACGTCAAAATTCGAGCCTTAGCCCATCTCTCCCGCTCAAAAATTGCCATTCTTAACCATTCTAGTACCATTGCTGTCATTAGGGCTGAGCTTCCCCAAGCTGAACTAATTGGAGTCGCCTCATATCAAGAAGCCTTGACATTACTGGAAAGCAAACAAGTGGATGCTTTCGCAGGGGACAATAGTATTTTGGTGGGATGGGTACAGGAAGATCCTAACTATCGTCAATTACCCATTCGTTTATCAGGGGAAGGGTTGGGGGTGGTTATGCCCAAGGGATTAGAGTATGCTAGTCTATGGAGTCATGTCAATCAAGCCATTGGTCGTTGGAAACAATCGGGTTGGTTGGCTCAACGGATAGCGTATTGGGGACTTCCTTGAATGAAGTCGGAAGTTAAAACTTTAATTAAAAAAGATGAGGACTTCTACCGACATTTTGTTAAAACCTTTAAATGGGAACCATGAACGAAGTATTACCAATTGTTTACTTATCAGGGATTGTGATTTTTTTAGCGGGATTGGGTATTTTTCTTCTGCTACAAATCGTTAAAACCCGCCGCACCGAAAATCGCTTCTATAAGCTGCAAAAAAAGCTACAAAATGAAAAAGGAAACGCCGAAGAATATTATGAACTAGCCAGTTTATACCTTGATAAAAAATTATATGTTCAAGGGGTTACTCTTCTACAAAAAGGCTTGAAAACCAAAGAAAAACTAGAACCTGAAAATAAAGCCTTAATGTATAATGCCCTAGGATTTGCTTATTTTTCCCAAGAACAAATTGATCTAGCCATTCGCCACTACCGAGATGCCATTAAGCTCTATCCTGACTATGTGACTGCCCTCAATAACTTAGCCAATGCCTATGAGAAAAAACAAATGATTGCTAAGGCCATAGAAACCTACGAAGCCACCTTAGCCATTGACGATAATAACAAGATTGCTAAACAACGGGCTGAACTATTACGAAAACGTCTTGTTTCATCTGCATAATGCTCCCTTCCCCTATCATTCGTAAAGAACTCGAACCACTTCTCAGAGAACCTTTGACCATCGACCAAAGACAACCAGTTTTAGGGTTTACTATCGATGGCGAAACCTCAAAGGATCTCGACGATGCCATTTGGATTGAACCAAATCAAGCGGGGGCCGTTATATCCGTTCACATCGCCGATGTAACCGCCTTGGTTCCCATCAACTCTCAATTAGAACAACAGGCATTTTGGCAAGTAGAAACCCGCTATTTAGCTGCGGGGAATCAACCCATGTTTCCCCGTGAGTTATCAGAAGATAAACTTTCCTTGTTAGAAGAGCAACCCCGATGGACTCTCACCATCGCTATCACCCTGAATGAATCAGCCCATATTACCAACACCCAACTCCTCTCCACCCATCTCCATAGCCTCAAACGCTTTTCCTATCTAACCGCAGATCAAACCCTCAATGATCCCTCAGAACCCTTATTTCAAAACTTACGCTACTGTCAAATTTGGGCTGAGAAACTAGCCTGGAAACGTAAGAATGCAGGGGCTTTTGGACAAACAACCCTCAGTGGTGTGACTTTAGACGAAGAAGGACGACTCATAGAGCCCCCGGCCTACCATTCTCAGCAGATTATTCAAGAATTTATGATTTTAGCTAATACGGCTGTGGCCAGATTAGCCGAGGATCATCAACTGCCCATCCTCTATCGCAACCATACAGCGAGTGCGATCGCCCCTCAAAGTAAACTCTTAATCGAAACCTTAACCACCCTAGGATTACCTGAATTAGTTCGACAGAAGTTACAAAGTTGGTTAAACCCGGCCACCTATTCTCCTGCGGTGATGGGTCATTTTGCTCTCAATTTACCAGCTTATACCCATTTTACCTCTCCCATTCGCCGTATCGCCGATTATTTTAATCATCGCATTCTCAAAGCGGTTTTTATTGCCCAAAAACCCTCCCCTTATACCCTAAAAGAATTAGAAGCGATCGCCCAACACATTAACAACAAACAAACAGAAGTCAAAGAGAAGCGGGATCAACATTTTCGTGAGAAGCGTCTGGTTAAAACGGTTAATGTCCTTAACACATCCGAAAAACTTCTCATTCTCTCTGATAAAGAGTTTTCTCAAATTCTCAAGGATAGTCTCAAAGTAGCGAAATTAGATAAACTCATTTCTGAAGCCAAGCAACGGCTAGAAAAGCGTAGTCTGAAACCTTCTGATCTTTACTATTTGGTCTTTGGAGAGTATCAAAACCCTGATAACAGGCGCTTAATCAAAGATGAGTTGTTAAGTTATTTAGATGAAGAGCCAGCCCTAGCCACTCAGGTTTTACAGATTGCTTCGAGCATTGAACAAACTAGCGTTAATTATCTTCAAGAAACAGCCCAGTCCGGAGACTTTGCCTTCTGGACTGTATTTGCAGACAAAACGACTGTCAACCCTGCCATTGCACCCAATAAGCAAACCGCTAAGCATCAAGGAAATCGATATTGGTTACAAGCTAAACTAGAAGATAGATTATGCCCTCTTACAGACATTAATAAGACAGCCTTGGAAACGGTAGTGACTGAAACGGCAACTAACGATCTTGCCCTTCCTGTGATAGCAGAAGAGATGGACTTATCCGAGATTCCTACAGAAGCAGTTAATAACCCCATCGCCTATCTTCACACGCTTTTACAACGTTTAAAGCTCAAAAAACCCCTCTACCTCTACGAACAAGTGGGCAGTCAATGGCAGTGTTCCTGTCAGGTTCAATGGTTAGATGACATTCTCATCGACACCCAAGCCCTCGGAGCTAATAAAAAGGAGGGAAAAGCCCAAGCTTCTCTCAAAGCAATTATACAACTAGAAAATTATCTCTTAGAAGATTGGGAAACATTGAACTAACAATCAGCCTCTTCTAGAAGACAAAAACAATAGAAGAAAAATGTTTTTAGCAAACTGCCGAAAAGCCCCGCACTATAAACGAGGAAACTATGTATCGAACCAGAGGTTAGTACCGCCGATGTTTTAGCCCACATTTCGCACTTTAAAATATAGTATTAAATCGGGTTTGCTTAATGAAAGCGTATTTTATAACCACTTTTATGTCATTGAAGCTTGCGGTTTATTTGTAGTTTATTTGATGATTTTTTCGATTATTTTCACAAATTCTTCTTGTTGAAAATATTTTTTATAAGCTTCTCTGGCATTCCTAATTATTGCTTCGGCTTGCTCAGGATGTTCTAAATAATAGCGACATTTCTCTTCTAAATCGGAAAAATCCCACTGTACAGGAACATAAGTTTCATCCTCCACAAAAATATTTGGATTAGTCGCAATATGAGACATTGATGGTTTAATTAGTAGACAATCGTGACAAATCGCTTCAAAATCACGCCAACAATTTTCTCCCCAGCCAAAAGGAGAAAAAACAATTTTACTCTTCTTAAGTTCAGAGTTATATTGACGAGGAGAAACTAAATTATTTTGATCTTGAGCACTTTTAGCAACTTTATAATCAGAAACTAGAGGATTCAAGGCTTCTACTGCTTTTATTCGGTATTCAGTATACCATTCATTATTGTTGGTATTACCTAAAGAGAGACGGCAAAAAATATCAATTGTTTTTTTCGCTGTCTTCCCAAAACCTAATATAGATTTTCTAAAAAGAGATTGTTTAAATTTCTTTGCTGATCCTAAATTCCAACCTGACATAATTTTATGAATATTATCTTCAGATAATTCTGAGCCGACATACCATTGACTAAAATCTAAGTTCCAATGTTTGGCTAAAAAATCTGTCAATGAAGAGCCTCCAACAAAATTTTTTCTATATGTTTCTAAATCTTTATAACATTGACGTTTTAAAAAATAGTCAACATAAGGTAACACTATAAAATAGTTGGTGCTAGTTTGAGCAAATGGATCAATAAAAACTAATTTTCGCTTCGGATAATCGGTTTTCAGATTTTTGACGACATTTTTCGCTTTATTTACTAATTCATTGCTCAAACTTTCGCGCCAAGAAGGCAGCAAAAATATTATGTCTGAATCATGAGTGCGACAAATTAGATCTATCTCATCAAATGTCTGAGCAGTGTATTGTTTAATTTCTAAATTAAGACGATTTTTTAATTCTTTTTTATAATACAAAAATGGCTCTCGTTGAGCTTTAGCTATATTATCATTTCCATAACCGATAAGAATTCCTACTCTCATAATCTTTAACTATATAAAGGAATTCCAATTATACTATAACTACCAAAATTATCATAGTACAATTCAGGATCACTTCCACCTCAAGTTGGAGGCTTGAAAGAAGGAAAATTCCTCTTCTCTTGGTCGAGGGATGGCGAGGTTTCCTCGCCATCCCTCGACCGCTTTTCATCCCCTTGAAAGAGGAGGCTTGGAACCCTTTTTTTCGGTCACAGAGGGTTAATCTGGTGGACTAACCCAAGTAAGCTAAGCCATTTTTGCTGGTTTTTGAGAACTCATTTGCTGACACTTTCCCAATACCTTGATATTAATACCAACTACTTTTATGGTGCAAAGTCACTTGTTGTAACTCAGATAAACTAGAAACACCGGCACAAAAAGCAGTAATTTTGAGGGTTTCTAATAGGACTGAGAACTTATCATAAACCGCCTGGGATTGACGGGTTGCAGCATCTAATAAAGGGGCTGCACTACCCACTAATGTTGCTCCCAATGCGATCGCTTTTGCTGCATCGATTCCATTACGAATCCCTCCACTGGCAAACACGGGCAACTCTGGGACAGCTTTACGTACCTGCATCAATGACATAGCTGTAGGAATACCCCAACCAGCGAAACAATGGGCAATCTGACGACGACGGGGGTCCTGTTGTCGGTACGCTTCTACCTCACTCCAACTGGTTCCTCCTGCTCCGGCCACATCAATAGCAGACACCCCACAATCAGCCAAACGACGGGCAACTTTACCACTGATACCGTTGCCCACTTCTTTAGCAATGATGGGGACTTCTAGCTGAGTGGCTATGGTTGCTATCTTGTCATACAGTCCTTTCCAGTTGCGATCGCCTTCTGCTTGGACAGCTTCTTGTAAAGGGTTGAGATGGAGAATCAAGGCATCAGCTTCGATCATCTCCACCGCTTTTTTAGCTTCATCGATACCGTAACCATAATTGAGTTGTACAGCCCCTAAATTAGCCAATAAGAGAATATCAGGAGCCACTTGTCGTATTTTATAGGTTTGGCCTAAGTTGGGCTGCTCAATACCTGCTCGTTGGGAACCTACTCCCATGGCAATACCCAAGGCCTGTGCTGCCTCTGCTAAATTGAGGTTAATGGTATGTGCCGAGTCTGTGCCTCCAGTCATGCTACTAATCAGGAGAGGAGCTTGTAAGGTTTTGCCCCATAGTTGTAGGCTAAGGTCTACTTCATCAAGATCCACATCTGGAAGAGCATCATGTTCGATCATAAATTGCTCAAACCCTGTGGTAATGTCTTTACCTTTTACATCTTTCTGAAGAACAATGTTAATATGATCCGCTTTTCTGTTTTCAATTAAGGTTGTTTGGTATTCTTGCAATTGGTGAGACATAGGAATTACTCTAAACGGCTAAAAAGTTTTCAATAATGTTATGTAAACATTTTGGTTTTTCAATCATGGGGAAATGGCCACATTTTGGGATTATTTTTGTCTGAAGATCAGGAATTATTTGTTGCCAATCGGGTAAATCTCCTAAACTAATATCTGTGTCTCCATAAATGGCTAACATAGGTAAAGATAGTGAATTAATCGACCCTTCTAAAACCTCATCTAAGGAATCCCAAAGACTTTCTTCTTGCTCAAAATCAAGGGTAAAAGTCGGTAATTTCTTCCAATTGTTTAACTCGTAAAAATGAGCGATTGTTCCATAGGCAAAATTCTGATATTCGATCAAGTCCACTAAGGACATTGTAGATGATAAATCATCAAGGCTGTCTAAAAAATCTCTAATCTCTTTTTTTTCCAAGCGTTTACTAAGAAAATCATAAGCTTGAGTACGATTTTTACTGTAGGGTAACACAGGATTGAGTAAGACTATCTTCTCTACTAATTGGGGATAAGTTACTGCAAAAATTAAAGCGATAATGCTTCCCCATGAATGACCAATTAGATGAGTTTTCGGCACTTGATAGCATGATAATATTTGCGATATATCATTAAGATGAGCCTGATAAGTTTGCTCCTGAAAATCTCCTTGAGATAAACCAACACCTCGACGATCATAGAAAACGAGTTGATAATGGTTGGATAATGATTTTAGTGCCGGAAATAAATAGTCATGATTTACCCCTAGACTGCCATGAATACAGGTAATAAAATTTCGAGACTTACCACAGGAAGTGGTAAAAATTTTACCTTCATCTGAATATATAAACTCAGTATGTCGCTCTGTTGAAAGTAATTGATCCATCTTATACTAATGTACTTACAGAATAGACATAGGAAAACAAATTTTCTCGAGCAGAGTCAGATAAGCCAAGTTTTTCAAACTGTTGCCAAGATAATTTTTTATAAAATTCCGCTCTCATTAAAGTGTAAGAAAAAGATCCACTGTCGTAGAAGAAGTTTCTCATCTCATCATGGTCATTTTGAGAATTGTTAAGAGATTTAAGTTTTTGCTCAAATTGTTCTTTTTCTGCCTCTTCCAAGCTTGAATAACCGTGAATAATTGGTAGAGTTGGAATAGCATTAGCCAAATCAGGACTAATCGGTTTCCCCCAAATATCATGAATATCACTGGTAATTTGCATTGCCATGTATAGGTATTGAAAAATCAATCCATATTGGCTAATCAAATCTTGATCATCAGTGATCATTTTTGCTGCCATTTTGGCAACTAAATTCCCTGTTGAACCAGTTTTTAATTGAATAATCTCTTCACACTTTTCAGCAGATGTATTGGTGAATTCTGAACCAATATCTAAAAATTGTCCAACAGACATCTGATAAGATGCTGTTTGTAATAACGGTGCTAGTTTCTCGCTATAATTTGTTTTCTTTTTATCGTCATAATCTTGTAAATAAATAATAGGTAATCCGGAAAAAATAGAAATAGCAGCTAAACCAATCAATTTACTAGGTTGTTCCTGCCACCATCCTGTTAAATCTTCGTCAATTAAATCATCATACAAACTAATTCCCATATAATATAATAATGCGGCAACTGAGAGAGGAATTGCTTCTTCTTGATGGTTAATGCCTGTTTGAGCTACATGAACAATAACTGGAAAATCTATAACAGGAAGACAAGACACTAAACTTGCCATCATGCTTGTTTCTTCAAAAAATTTCAGATAATATGTCTTAAGGTCTTCAGGAATATCGATCTCATTAATAAATTTCTCAGTTGCTAATATTACTTCTTGTCTATAGTCTAACAAAAATTGAGTGCTGATTTGATGGTTAATGTTTTCCTCTTTTAAAGAACGGCTCAAAATTGTTGAAACCATTTCTTGATCACTTAAATGGGCAATTTTGGAAATAACATAATTTATTGCTTCTAGCTCAACCTCATCTATCTCAGAAATATTACTGCTATAAAAACCTAATTTTGCCGATTTTTCATAAGAATCGTAGATAGTTTTTAGATCGCTATTGTCCAAGGATTGTAGAGAATTCTTCTGAAATTGAGAGACCATATTGCTTAAGGTTGGTTAAGTTAACTATGATGACTAAGTTTACTAATCAGAAGTGACTTAATAATTTAAGCATAAACTACACTTTATTTTTTGTATCCTATACTACAAAAAATAAGCTTAAATTTTCAATCTTGTTTTGATAAAAACTTGCTTATTTATTTATAAAAATATACTAAATTTTTCTATAATTGAGAATTTTTATGGAAAATAATTGGGTCTAAAACCCCGCCTTTTAAGGAACCCACAGTTTTTGAGCCGGAGCATATCTCTTGGTGCACGTTCCCTTGGCGATTACGAATCGCCGAAGTCGCACCGCAATCTCTGTCTCAAAAACAACTTCTGATTTCTGATTTCTGACTTCGTTAAACGAGACGATAAATGATTTTCGGATAAAAGCTCACAAATTAATTGCAGTACCTTTGGTTCCTTTACTTCACTGAATAGTTGAATTATTTTGCCAATATTTATCCCATAGTTTATATTGCTGTGCCTCCCCATTTGACCACTGAATATTGTTCAGTTTGTACAACAAGAGTTCAAAAGTCATTAATTACCAGAACTCATCAATGTCCTAACTGCAAAACCGTCTTAGATAGGGATCATAATGCAGCAATAAATGTGTTAAAAAGGGTTTAAAATACTTGGGAAATTATCTCAACATTAGCGTAGGCCATAGGCAAACTGATCCCAAGGCCTGTGGAGAGTCGGAGCCCTGGGTTTTGAATGGAGACATTGGGAATTTAAGTCGTCTTTTTGAAGCAGGAATTTCTAACAGTGATGTGGAAAGAACCCCCCACTATATTTCGTAGCTGAGCGAAGCAATTAGTGGTAGGAGGAATAAAATCTATTTACCCAAGTTGGGATAGTTGAAATGATATGTTTCATGAAGAAGTCATGAGAAGGTTTAAGATTTTTTCCCCTAAGAGTTCTGGCTGTTCTACCATAGACATATGACCACAATTAGGGAGATCGATGACATTTTTAGCCTGAAAATCAAAAAGTTCGTGAAAACTAGCTAAATAGCGGACATACTGGGGTTCCATGACCGTATCTTTGTCTCCAGCAAAAAAGTATACAGGTTGACTAAGATTAGAAACGATTTGAGGGAGTTGATGAACCTCTGTTTCAGTGGTAGAATCCAATAAAGAACCTAAAGCTGCTTCTGGATTTGCTCTAATTAAATCGAGAACTCTTTGCCTTCCCCATTGTCGCTTAATGGGAGTGTGTACCATGATTCTAGAAAAAAGTATATCTATCAAAGGTACACTAGATAACCAAGAAGGACGATATTTGACCAGTTGTTGTCCTGCCTGACGGAACCTTTCAAACTCTTCCTTTAAATAAATGCCTCCACCTGCATTTAAACAAATCACCCCCCGTACTTTTTCAGGACAAAGCTTGGCCCCCCATAAAGCAATACTACCCCCTAAAGAATGACCAATTAGCCAACTCTGTTTAATCTCTAATTTTTCCAGTAAAATAATTAAATCTTGAGCATAAGCTTCTAAAGTGTAAACGGAAGAAACTTGCTCATGGTTAGATGGGGAATTGTCTAAAGGTTGAGACTCTCCAAAGCCCCTAAGATCATAAATCAGACAAGGATAATCCCCAGAAAAGCTTTGAATTAAGGGATGCCAGTATTGACGGCTTAACAACCAGCCATGAACAAAAACCAAGACTGGGTTAGAGGCTTGAGATGTTGGAGACGTTAGCTGGTAAGCGTGAGGGACTCCCAGAATATCGATAGTTGGCATATTAATGTGTTAGAAAACAAAAAAAGTCATTATGACCCTTTTAGTTAAAATTATTCTTTGACACCATTATAAATTAAAAACAACCCCTAAGCCATCATGAAAAACTTGCTAATTATACTGATTAAAGCTTACAGAAAATTTATTTCGCCCTTATTTCCTCCCAGTTGCCGTTTTCGCCCCACCTGCTCTCAATACACTTTAGAAGCTATTGAAACATTTGGTGCCTTGCAGGGGAGTTGGTTAGGACTGAAAAGAATATTACGTTGTCATCCTTTTCATCCTGGCGGATACGATCCCGTTCCTCCGGATGTTAAGAGCAAAAACTGACCAAAAGCCACGGAAACTCCTTGAATGAAGAATGCCCTCCCCTTTAGGCAGGGGCGAACGTCAAAGTAAATTGACATACTCCCGTCGACGGAGTCGAGGGATTCTAACACCTCACGATGCTAGTTTTCTGCTTCATCCTGTGCCAACTAGAGTATTGTGACCAATACTCCCCGTCGCTTCCAGTCCACAGACATTTTCTAATACGCTATGCCCTAGCGCATTTAATCCTTTGAGGTCTGCTTTCCACCTGGACTGAGATTCCAGGTGGGTCAGACCTCGATTTCTCACTTCCTGACTAGCCGCAACATCCCTTGTGGTTGTATATCCACACTCATGGCAATAATGAGTCCGAACATCTAGAGTTTTCTTTCCTGTATATGCGCCACAGTTAGGACAAGTTTGACTCGTGCCATCTTTATTGACCTTGGCAAAATATACGTCACGGCGGAAACATACCCATTCTAGAAGGTTCACAAATTGACCGAAACCAGCATCGGCACTATATTTGCTCAACATTCCTCTTTGCCAACTCACAAAGTTAATGTCTTCGACAAATATCATGCCAGTACCATCACACAGATGATGAGCTAGTTTAAAATGCCAGTCTTTGCGAGTATCCGATATACGTTGATTTGACATCTCCTTTGGTTGAAACACAAAGGATTCTAAGCGGATGTTGTGAAGGTGGTTAAAAACACACCTTCACAACGCTTACGATATAATTTATTTAAGTTTTTATACAAATCATACCGTTTTGGG
>JASJEA010000222.1 GCA_030064935.1 Crocosphaera sp.
AACGGTAAGCCATACTTTTCTTTAAAAGCTTTGTGAGAGGCTTGATCATCCATACTCACCCCAAAAACAACCATATCCTTATCTTGATATTCTTGATAGTTATCACGGAAGCTTTGAGCTTCTTTGGTACAACCAGGGGTATCATCTTTAGGATAAAAATACAAAACCACTACTTTACCCTTATAATCTGACAAAGATATGGTCTTGCCCTCATCGTCAACAGTGGTAAAGTTAGGTGCAACAGTTCCAACAGCTAAAGCCATAATACGACATTCCCAAATTAAAAGTTATCAAACAAGATGGAGCGCAAAAACTCCTATGGGCCAATGTTAGGATACCAATGGGGCCCCTGACAAGAATCTTGAGAGATTGATTAATAATTTTTTAGGGCAATAATTGGATCGAGTTGAGCAGCTTGTTTCGCAGGAAATACCCCAAAAAATAAGCCAACTCCTCCAGAAATACTCACAGCAATGATGATAGAAGGAATAGAAATACTGGTGGCTAAAGAAAAGAATACATTAGAGATAATTACTCCACCTAAACCAACACTGATACCAACAAAACTACCTCCCACAGCTAATAAAATAGCTTCTAAAATAAATTGACCCAAAATATCTTTTTTCGTCGCTCCTATCGCTTTTCGTAAGCCAATTTCTTGAGTCCGTTCTCTCACTGAAACTAACATGATATTCATAACTCCTATGCCACCAACTAATAAAGAAATAATAGCGATCGCTGCTAACATTTGCTCTAAAGTCTGATTAGTATTGTTTGCCGTTTCCTGTAAGGCATTTTGAGAAAAAATCTTGACATCACTTTCCTTAAGTCCATTATGACGTAATAGCATTAAATTTTTAATTTGAAAGCTAATGGCATCAACACTGTTTTCATCTTTAGCTAATAAAGAAACCGTATTTAGAGGAATTCCATGAGGATAATTCCAGCCTCGTAGTTGATGTTGGGCTGTGGTAATAGGAACAATAATTTGATTGTCTTGATTAGAATCAAATAAAGCTCCTTTATTTTCCAGGATTCCAATCACATTAAAGGTAATATTTCTAATTCTAATAGATTGGCCAATTGCTGCTTTTTGTCCAAATAATTGTTTTGCAATATCATCACTCAAAACCACAACTCTTCTATTTCTTTGAATATCAATATTATTTATAAATCGTCCTTGGGCAAGTTGATAATTTCTAACAGCAAGATAGTCAGTATCCGTTCCCTTAACCAAGTTTTGGAGAACTTGATCTTGATATATAATTAACTGGTTGGTGTGAATTTCTGGGGCAATACCCCTTAAATTAGGAACTAACTTAGCAATGGCTTCGGCATCTTCAAGTAATAAAGGTTTCGCTTCTGGAGATACACCCCTTCTAATACGGGCTGAAGACAGACTGAGAAGGATAACATTTGGACCTAAAGCCTGAAATTGTTGTGCGGTTAATTGACGAGCTCCTTCTCCCACTGCCACCATACCAATCACCGAAGCATTACCAATGGTAATGCCTAACATAGTTAAACCACTCCGAAGTTTATTGGAGAGCAAGGCTGAGGTAGCCATTTTCAGATGATCTACAAGTTTCATAAGGGTTAAATTTTTGTTTTGATCTGATTTTTTTTATATTATTTCCAGCTTATCAACCTTTGAACACACTCCATCTAAATCAAAAATTATAGATAGGGTGTGCATGAAACTATTTTGTTTGGTTTTAGCTCTGATTTTGGCTGATGATGTGATATAAATATTAAGACTGAGTCGTGGGGCATTTGGTGTTTTTTGAGTGATGATCCTTGCTGTGGCGTGATTATAAGAGCTTTTTTACCCATATATGCCCCATGATTTGTTAATAAGTTGACATCTTGTAGTATCTTCGTTTATTCATGACAACACTGCTTACTCAGCCTCAGCCGTCGGTTTCTTCTCAACTTGATCCCAATATTCGGTTGCGCGATATCCTGAAAACTTTACCAGCAGAAGTATTTGTTAAAAATCCTCGTAAAGCTTGGTTTAAGGTCTTTCTTACGGTTTCTATGGTAGCTTTAGGATGGGCTGCTTTAGCGGTTTCTCCTTGGTACTTATTGCCTATTGTATGGGCATTTACGGGAACAGCTATGACAGGCTTATTCGTTATTGGCCATGATTGCGGCCATCGTTCCTTTTCTAATAAAAATTGGGTTAATGATTTAGTGGGTCACGCAGTCTTTTTACCCTTATTTTATCCTTTTTATGGTTGGAAGATTTGCCACGATCATCATCATAAGCATACAAATAAACTAGGCATTGATAATGCTTGGGACCCCTCTGTGGCCGATGATTATCAAACATTTCCCTTTGTTGTGAGGTGGGTATATCAACGCTTAAGAGGTCGTTTTTGGTGGTTAGGCTCCATCTTTCACTGGGCCAAAAAACACTTTGTTTGGACTAACTTTGAAGGAAAAGAAAGCGAACAGGTTCGTGTTTCCGCTTTAGTGGTTATTATTGGTGCTGCTATTTCTTTTCCCATTGCCTTCTCTACATTAGGGGTTTGGGGTGTCATTAAGTTTTGGTTGTTACCTTGGTTAGTGTTCCATTTTTGGATGAGTACCTTTACCATTGTTCACCACACAATTCCTAGTATTCCCTTTAGAAAGGAAGATCAATGGAATGAGGCTGAAGCTCAACTATGTGGTACAGTACACTGTGATTACCCTCGTTGGGTTGAAATTCTTTGTCATGACATTAATGTTCATATTCCCCACCACATTTCCAGTGGGATACCGAGCTACAATCTACGCATGGCTCATCAAAGTTTAAAAGAAAACTGGGGAGAGTATCTCTGCGAACTTCGTTTTTCATGGCAGTTGATGGATGAGATCACCTCTCAATGCCATCTCTATCATCCTGAGACAAACTACCAAAGTTTCCAACAATATCATCAGAGTAAAAAGTAAAATCTTTATAATCTAAATCTGCAGGGATCGCCGTTTCTGAGCGATCCCTTTCGTTTTGTTAAGATATAATAATTATCGTAAGAAAGTAGCAACATACTATTGACAAATAACTTAAAGTCTTACTGAATCACCTTGAATCTTCTTTCTATTCTAATTTACCAAGACACCTATCCCTCAATCAATACTAAATCATGGCAACTGCGAGACTTCGACAACTGATAGCTTATCTTCGGCCCCACTGGCGCAATATCATATTTGGCATGATAGCGTTATTAGTGGTTAATGGGTTAGGAGTCTATATTCCGCTTTTAATTCGAGATAGCATTGATAATCTAAGACAAGGGTTTAGTTTTGAGGATATTTTTAAAGCTGTTATCCTTATTTTTATTTTAGCGTCACTTTCCTGGGGAATTAGGATGTTATCTCGTCTCTGGATTTTTGGGGTAGGAAGAGACGTAGAGTTTACTTTAAAACAAGGTATTTTTGAACATTTATTGACTCTCGAACCGGCTTATTTTTCAACAAATACATCGGGAGACTTAATCAACCGCGCCACTAGCGATGTGGACAATATTCGTCGTTTGGTGGGGTTTGCACTGCTGAGTTTAGCTAACACTATTTTAGCCTATGGGCTGACCCTTCCTGCTATGTTAGCCATTAATGTTTATTTGAGTTTATTAGCGATCGCTGTCTATCCTTTAATGTTAATAACTGTAAGCATCTTCAGTGGAAAGTTGCAGCAACAACAAATAAAAGTACAGGAAAAACTTTCGGATCTCAGTCAACTTATTCAAGAAGACATGAGTGGCATAGCTTTGATTAAAATCTATGCGCAAGAAGAGAATGAAAGACGAGCTTTTGGCGAAAAAAATCGTCAACTACTCAGGGCCAATTTAAAGCTGGCTCAAACTCGAAATTTATTGTTTCCTTTAATTGAAGGTTTATCTTATATTAGCTTTTTATTACTATTAGCTTTTGGCACTTCTGCCATTAACCAGGGATTGATTAGCATTGGTGATTTTGTAGCACTAATTATTTTAGTTGAAAGATTAGTATTTCCCACTGCTTTATTAGGATTTACTATTACAGCTTATCAAAGAGGAGAAGTAAGTGTTGATCGGGTAGAATCAATTTTTTATGCACAACCTAAAATAAAAAATTCTCCTAATACTCAACTTCTTTCCATCAATTCACAACAAGGAAAAATAGCTACTCAAGACTTAAATTACACTTATCCAGGAGCTAAATCCAAAGCTCTTCAGGATATAAAATTTACCATTGAACCAGGAGAACTTATTGCTATTGTTGGACCAATTGGTTCAGGAAAAAGTACATTAGCTAATACTTTGCCCCGTTTATTAGATATTTCGGAAAATCAGCTATTTCTGGATGGCTATGATATTACAAACATGAGATTAAATGATTTACGAAAGGCCATTGCCTATGTCCCACAAGATAGCTTTTTGTTTAGTACCAGTATCCTTAACAATATTCGCTATGGTGATCCCCTTGAAGATATTATTTCGGTAGAATATGCCGCTAAACAAGCACAGATTCATGAAGAAATTTTGAAATTTCCTAAACAGTATGAAACCATTGTTGGAGAAAGAGGAATCACCTTATCCGGAGGACAAAGACAAAGAACAGCTTTAGCAAGAGCTTTGTTAATGAATTCCCCTATTTTAGTATTAGATGATGCTCTCTCTAGTGTAGATAATAAAACAGCAACCAATATCTTAGAGAACATTTCTAAAGAAAGACAAAGAACGGTTATATTTATTTCTCATCAAATGTCTGCTGCTGCCCAGACAGACCGCATTTTGGTAATGGATAATGGTAGGATTGTACAGATGGGAACGCATCAAGAGTTAGTTAAAAAATCGGGGCTTTATCAAAACCTATGGCAACAACATAAGTTGGCTGAAACGGTTGGTAATGAGAATGATTAGGCGATTTGAGCTAATTTTTTGTTGGTTAACAAAAATGTCAAAAGATGTTCCTACCTAAAAATAGGATCTCCTGAAATTGTGGTGTAAACAGTATAACCAGCTAGATATTTAAAATGGTGGGTTAAGCTGCGGATGCAAAACTATTTGTTTTTCCTTGAAATCATTACTGCACCGAACCCACCCTAGGAAATATAATATTTTCCTTATAGATACGGGAGAGCAAAATCTCAGTATTTATGGACAAGACTTGGCTGGTAAAATCTCAGAAATATTTTGATATTCAGATAAATAGTTTTCTAAAATAGTAAACTGAGAGAGATTCAAACGATAATAAATCCAACGGCCTTCTTGATGCGATAGCACTAAGTCAGCCTCTTTAAGATTTTTCAAATGAAACGATAGTTTAGACTGACTAATATTAAGCTTTTCACACAATTCACAAACACATAACTCTTGAGTTTGTAACAAATCAATCACTTGTAAACGAATCGGATCAGATAAAGCTTTAAAACCTGATAAAATAGTCGATAAATCCGTAGAAATTGTGGCTAACATCGATAAATTATGAAAAAAATAATCCCTGATCCTATAATAAAACAATAGTAAACACTTATGAATTCCGAGTTCTGACTTTATTAAAATGCCCCGTCAACGTTTAAAATCCGAGCTACCCAGCAAAAAATGTTCCGTTTGTGGCCGTTCCTTTACATGGCGCAAAAAATGGGACAAATGTTGGGATGATGTTAAGTATTGCTCCGAAAGATGTCGCCGAAGACGCTCTCAAATACAGGATAAAAACTCATGACTACAACCCAACCCAAACTTATCATTCATGGTGGTGCTAGTTCCCTAAATGATAAAGGGGGTTTAGCGAAAGTGCGTCCCATCCTCCACAATATCGTCACCGAAGTTTATCAATTATTGAACGATGGAGGAACAGCAGTAGATGCAGTAGTTAAGGGTTGTCAGTTACTAGAAAATGAACCCAGTTTCAACGCCGGAACCGGTTCAGTGTTACAATCCGATGGACAAATACGTATGAGTGCGTCCCTTATGGAGGGGTTTAATCAAACTTTTAGCGGTGTCATTAATATTTGCCGTGTCAAAAACCCCATCAACTTGGCCAAATATTTGCAAGATGAAAGCGATCGCATTCTTTCGGATATGGGGGCCATGGAATTGGCCAGAGAATTAAATATCCCCATTTATGACCCCTTAACAGAGTTTCGGGCCAAGGAATGGATAGAGGAGTGGAAAGAGGATTTTCAGAGCAATATGGGGCGTTTATTCGCCAGTACAGAGTCGAATGAAGCACGACGGGGAACCATTGGTGTGGTTGCGTTGGATAGTCAAGGTAAAATTGCGGCCGGTACTTCTACGGGGGGAAAGGGTTTAGAAAGAATTGGCCGGGTGAGTGATTCAGCGATGCCGGCTGGTAATTATGCTACCGCAGACGCAGGGGTGAGTTGTACCGGTGTGGGGGAAGATATTATTAATGAATGTTTCGCTGCACGGGTGGTTGTTCGTGTGGGAGATGGTTTATCTTTGCCCGATGCGATGCAAAAATCGATGGCAGAGTCTAAAAAACGCGATCGAGATTTAGGTGCGATCGCTTTGGATCATAATGGTGTGATAAGTTGG
>JASJEA010000223.1 GCA_030064935.1 Crocosphaera sp.
ATTATATCAAGCTAGATTATCATAAACCGCTTAATTATCATCACTACTTATTAAGAGGGTTGATTTTTTAGTCAACTCAGATTCTGAAACCGTTATTTGATCCGTTTTTTCCAACTCTTGTCACCCCGTCAACTGAAAAACTCTATAATCTATTTGTTGATAGGCTTAAAAACAGTGGATTGAAGATAGAAACGGGAATTTTTGGGGCAAGTATGGAAGTCGATATCAAAAATGATGGTCCAGTGACTTTATTATTAGAAAAGGAAGCAATTAAAAAGGATAAAAAATGAATTATATTAATTATCAGGGGAGTGTTAGCATATTGCTCATTATGCTAATAATGAGGCAGATAGATTTTTTTTCATTTTTATTTAATTAACTATAGTTGATAGAACTATGATATTTTAAGACCATTGAAAAGGCTTGTTAAGCAAGGCTGTTTTACTTGATATAAAGATGAGAGCAAGATAAACTTTACGTTTAAGTCATAAACTTAGAAAAGGTTTCATGATACTATGGTAAGGAGTTGAGCATAAATAAAACCTTGATGAATTACTATCAACAAGCACTGAAAATTAAAACCAGAGGGAAAGACTTTCACCGCATTACAAGAGAGATTGAGGATGTTGTTAGTCAATCGGAAATTCAAACCGGTTTATGTACAATTTTTGTGCGTCATACTTCTGCTTCTTTAATTATTCAAGAAAATGCTGATCCTGATGTATTAAGGGACTTATCAAACTTTTTTGCTAAATTAGTACCTGAAAACTTTAACTATATTCATAGTACAGAAGGTCCTGACGATATGCCTGCTCATATTCGTTCTGTGTTAACTAAAACTTCGGAACAAATTCCTATTGTTAGAGGGAGATTAGTCTTAGGAACTTGGCAGGGTATTTATCTCTGGGAACATCGTCAACATAGTCATCAACGAGAGATTATTATTCATATTAATGGTGATAAATAATTGATAATTTATTGTATTTTTTTATGAGGGACAACTCATTAAATTGTCCCTAAACTGTATTTTTACTATCCTTTAAAATAATTTTCTAAGCTAAATTTACCTGAGCCAAAAGCGACAATCATTAACAGTCCCCCCATAAGTCCTAAATTCTTAAAAAAAGCAATTTCTTCTTGTGGGAAACTGCCATGAAAAATTAGGGTTGCTGGAATCAAAAAACCAATTAAGAGAAAAGCACCAATTCTAGATTTATAACCCAATAAAACTGATATTCCTCCTACTATTAAGACAAGGATTGTTGCGATTAATAAAACCCAGGTTAAAGGTAGTCCTTTTGATGCCATATAAGCATGAGTTCCCGCAGTTGACATTAGTTTGCTAACACCAGATTTTATAAAAATTGCCGAGAGAAAAATTCTGGCAATGAGAGATACATAACTTTGGAAAGCCAGTTGGTTTAACATAAATCAATTACCTGTTTTTCATATATTGTTTTTACAAATATTTTAACGAATAGCCATTAAGGTGACAATAAGAGATTACATTGAAGGCGATGATTCCAGGAATCGAGTACCTTTTGTAAAGGAGAAGCTACCCAAGAATAATAATGGGAATAAACAGGTAAACGGGGAACTAATTTCCATCCTTGAGAGTTCAATAAATTAACTAATCCTTGGTGTGATAAATGAGGATAATCTGGATTAACCTCATCCTTGGGGCTAATTCCACCTAAATCTCTTGCCCCTGCTTCTAAGCAATCTATTAAACAGTTAGGATCTGTAATTAAGTTGGGAGGAATTTGTAAAGTAATCGAATCAGGCAAAATTCCTCTTGCTTTGGCAATAATTTCTGGAAGTTTGTTGATATTAAAAGCAGAAATTAAGGAAGTTTGTTGGCTTCCAGGACTATGAGGCTGTATAATAACCTCCTGTATATGATGCCATTTTTGATGACTATGTGCTATGGCTTCTAGTGTTTTCCAAGAGTCTCTGTCATTTTCTCCAATCCCTAATAAAATACCGGTTGTAAAAGGAATTTTTAACTGTCCTGCCCATTCTAACTGTTCTAATCTTAATTGTGGCATTTTACTGGGTGCATGACGATGAACTGTTCTTAAAAGATTAGGAGTTGTTTGTTCCAGCATTAACCCCATAGACGCATTAAAGGTTTTCAAGGTTTCCATTTCCGAGAAACTCAAGGGACCGACATTGGTATGGGGCAAAAAGCCCATTGATAATGCGAGTTGACACAAATCATCAATAAGTTGAAACCATGAGCCTCTTCTAGGGGAATTAGGATGCACTTCTCCACTCAAAATAAGAATCTCGCATACAGATTGATGTTGCAGTTTTTGCAAAATACTTTGAGCCTTTCTTATGGTTAACCAATAATCTTGATGGGGATCAACCCGAAAATTGCAATAGGTACAATGGTTGAAACATTCATAAGTTGGTACTAAGGTATATGCTGGACTATAAGTAATTTCTCTTGTCATCGTCTATTCTAATGATGAAATTAATCTCTTTTTTGATAGTTTACAAAACTTCCATCTTAGTTGGTTTAGAGCGGCTAAGACAAGTTAGTTCGTAGAATCAAGAATCTCCTGATTTTAGCGTGGCGGAATCAGGAGGATATCAATATAATGTTTCTAGACTTAAATCATTGAGAGGGTTATTATTAAAGTAACTTTTTTTATATAAGTAATGAGTAACGAAACTTATTTTAATCATCCTACTTTTGGTCTTCTTTATCGTGTCTGTGTGCTTGATGACAATCAAGAGTTGTTTACCACATTATATGCGCAACGCTTGTTTTTTCTGCTGAAGATAATGACTAATAATACCATTTTAGAACCTATTAGTCGTTCAGATGCTAGATTGTTAGTAGAAAAGCGTTTGCGTAATCTTCATCGTCTTGGACTTATAGAAGAATACAAAGAGTTTCAGGCTATGTATAAACAAACTTTTCCCTAAATAATATGACTATTGCCCAAAATATTGAAAAAATTTATCATCAAATTCCTGATTCTGTTCGTTTAGTTGCTGTTACTAAACAGAAGTCTGTTGAGGCTATCAAAGATGCTTATGATTGTGGAATGCGTGACTTTGCCGAGAGTCGTCTCCAAGAAGCTTTAGAGAAGCAAGAAGCGTTAAAAAATTATTCAGATATTTGTTGGCATTTTATTGGTCATTTACAAACCAATAAAGCGAAAAAAGTGTTAGACAATTTTGATTGGATTCATTCTGTTGATAGTATGAAGTTAGCGGAATATTTGGATAAGTTGGCCGCAAAATCTTCTCTTTCTCCTCGTGTTTGTTTACAGGTTAAAATCTTAAGCGATCCTAATAAATATGGATGGCAAGTTAGTGAACTTTGGGAAGATTTATCAGACTTAGAATCATTAAAAAATTTAAAAATTGAAGGATTAATGACCATTTTGCCTTTGGGATTATCAGAGCAAGAATGTTTAGATACTTTTGAGAAGACGGAAAACTTGGCTAAAACAATCAGCCACAAGTCTTCATTAAACTTAAAAGAGTTATCCATGGGAATGTCCAATGATTATTTATTAGCAGTTAAAAAAGGGGCAACTATGATACGTTTAGGAAGGATTATTTTTGGAGATAGATAATAGATTATTTAATACTTGAATGGGATGTTTTGGTGTCCAACCTGAGAATCTTTTGACTTGGGAACGACAGGAATATCCAGTGGCTAAATAATAGTCTCTATCTTCTATATTTTCGGGTAAATGTTGTTCCCAACTACTTCTATATATGGCTTGAGAGTTATCATAATGTTCCGCTTCATGACCATACATTCCAGCCATTCCACAACAACCCACAGGGATTAATTGTAAGTTTAATCCTATTTGTGTAAAAATCTTTTGCCATTGTTTTTGTGAATTAAAAGCTAAAGATTTTTCATGACAATGTCCTAATAAATAATAAGGATGATTAGATTTGATTTGGGGATAGTTTATCTCCTGTTTAATTAGAAATTCTTGGATAAGTTGAACTTGATTAAAAATCTTGTTATCTTTAGTAACCTTTTGATATTCATCTCGATAAGTTAGCGTCATACTGGGTTCAATTCCAATCATAGGAATATCCAATTTTAAAACTGTTTCTAACCTTTGATAATTTTGATTTACAACAGCTTTAAATTTATCTAAAAATCCTTTTAAATGTAGAGCTTTCCCATTTATAAAGAAGGGAAGTATATAAACCTTATAATCTAAAGTTTGTAAAAAATTATAAGTATCAATAACTAACTGTGATTCGTAGTAACTCGTAAAAGCATCTTGTAATAAAATAACACTTTTTTCTTGTTCTTTTGTTGATAAACTTTCTAGGGTTTCTAGGTTGAATTCTATGTTTAATTCTTTTCTTAAAATGGGAAAACTTATTAAAGGGAGTTCAATCAGTTTCAAGTAGTTTTTTATTAATGATTTAGTAGCGATATTTTGTGTTATATAATTAACGAGATGAGGCAGAAAAGATTGATAATAAGCTAATTGTTCAATATTTGCCATAAAATAGTCTCTTAAAGGGCGTAAATAACGACTGTGATAAGCATTTAAAAATTGTGATTTTAAGTCAGGAATATCAACATGAATAGGACATTGACTAACACAACCTTTACAAGCGAGACATCCTTGCATTGCTTCATAAACATCGTGAGAAAAATCTGATTTTTTTTGCCATTTTTCTATGGTGTATATAACTTTATTGTTAAATAAATCTGTTGGATGAAACGTCTCTGAATAATCTGACTTTGAGAGTAATCTTAACCATTCTCTTAATAACATTGCCCTCCCTTTTGGAGAGTGAATACGATCACTGGTTTGTTTAGCAGAAGGACAAATAATTTCATCGGGGTTAAAGTTAAAACAAGCTCCATTACCATTACAATTAAAGGCCGCTTCATACTCTTTTCTCAACTGTTTTGATACCTGTTGATCAAACTGTCCCCTTAACGTTGATTCCAATTTAACCACTTGCTGATTACTATTGTATGGAGTGACGATTTTTCCTGGGTTTAATTTATTTTTTGGGTCAAAGACTTGCTTGATTTTTCTTAAGTCTTGATACAGTTCTTCACCAAAGAATAAAGGCGTATATTCACTCCGAAAACCTTTACCATGCTCTCCCCACATAACTCCACCATATTTACGGACTAAGTTGACAACTTTGTCTGATATTTCTCTGATTAATTTTTGATCATCAGGGACTTTCATATCTAAAGCCGGACGAACATGAAGACAGCCCACATCTACATGACCAAACATCGCATAATTTAGCTTATAATCGTTCAATATTTTTTTAAATTCACCAGCATATTTGGCTAAATTGATAGGAGAAACTGCTGTATCTTCTATAAAAGGGATTGGTTTGCGATCGCCTGGCATACTTCCTAATAAAGCTGCTCCCTTTTTTCTTAATAACCAAATTTTACTGATATCTTGATTATCCTTGGTTAAATAATATCCAGTTTTTCTGTTTATTAGATTATTAATTAAAGGCTCTATTTGCTGTTCAATTTTCGTTTCATTATCACCAATAAACTCAATTATATTAATCGCTTCTGCTCTGCCAATAAACTCTTTTACTTCTTCAAAAATAACATCTTGTTTAGCTAATCTTAATATCGTTTCGTCAATAGTTTCAACAGCAGCAGGATTATAATTTAGTAAGTTTTCAGCATCTTGTAACGCAGCATCAAAATTTTCATAGTGAATCACTAATAATTGAGTATATTTAGGTATTTTATTTAACTTTAATTTGGCTTCTGTAATCAGAGCAAGAGTTCCTTCTGAACCAGCTAAAATTTGATTCAAATCAAAAAATTTTCTCGACTGATCATAAACTTTAGCTAAGTTATAACCTGTCATAAATCTAGTTAAATTTGGAAAAATATGATTGATTAATTCAGCCTTATTGTTGGCAATATTATCTATAACTTGGTAAAGCCTTCCTAATCTTCCTTCTGTTTGTTTCAACTCTTCTAATGTTTCTAAATTAATCTGAGAAGAATTAGCTGAAGTTCCATCAGATAAAACCCAATTTAATTCTAAAATATGGTCGCTCGTTTTCCCATAAATACGAGATCCATTTCCCGCAGCATCCGTATTAATCATGCCGCCAATAGTCGCACGATTACTAGGAGCAAGAGAAGGGGCAAAAAATAGATTATACGGTGCTAAAATTTGATTTAATTTGTCTAAAATAATACCAGGTTGTACCCTAACCCATTGTTCTTCTATATTGATTTCTAAAACTTCATTCATATACTTAGAACAATCAATAATAATACCAGGGGAAAGGGACTGACCATTGGTACCCGTTCCTCCACCTCTAGGAGAAAAAGTAACTGATTCAAACTCACTTTGATTAGCTAATTTGAAAATTTCTATCACATCTTCAGTATTGCGAGGAAAGACAACCGCTTGCGGTAAAATTTGATAAATACTGTTATCTGTTGAAGCGATTAAACGGTTAGCCAAATCTCCCTTAATATCTCCAGTAAAAGCAGTTTCTTTTAAAAAGCTTAAAAAATCGGC
>JASJEA010000224.1 GCA_030064935.1 Crocosphaera sp.
GTTGGTTTGCAGGTAATCACTCAATAGAGAGCATCTTTTCTCTTCTTTATCGGAGCGATCGCTTGCTCAAAAAAACCTGATCAAAGTGAGTTCGGTGTGATGATTTTCTTGACAGGAGAATGAGGATTTGAGACTTCTGATTTGACTCAGTTATCTGCAAATTTCTTTATATCGAACTCAGGTTATCAATACAGGGAGGAGTCAACATTTGTTGACCCCTTCCTTTCCTTTTTTATCTAGGAAGACATGAAAAAACCCGGTCGATTACCGGGCTGCACTAGCTAGTATCTATAAATCAATAATGAACGAAATCACTATCTAACAAAACTTGCTACTTTTTTCTAATGAGCAACATTACAAGTTAAAGGACAAGCAGCATAAATAGAAGTGTGAGAAGGAGTTGCTTCGCCGTGCAGCCATCTCAACCAATGGACATCTTGAGGATGAATACCCTTAAAGGTAAGTAGTGCTGCCCCCAAGAAAATTGTCAATAAATTGACCCCAATCAAAGAACCAACCACTAATAAAACAGCACTCACCGGTAAAACGGATTGTAAAACAACAGATGCTAAAGCCCCAAAGGTTGCCATTAAAACAACGAGGGGAAACCCAACCACTAACAAACAAACTGTTAACGTAAAACTCCACACCAAAAAGCTCTTAACAAACGTTAAAGAATCAACTCTTCCTAATGCAGTCTTTTGTGCAAATTCCATATCTTCCTCCAGAGCAAACCAGTAAATTTATCTAAGTTTTTAGATAACGCTGTGTCAATCAGTATAGATAATATTTCTGATAAAATGAGCTTTTTGAAAAAAAAATTTACATTAAACCCCTAATTTCTGTGTTAAAGATTGCAAAATGTTGCAAACAATTTAAACATTAACCAACTTATCAGGGATCAAGCCGATCCTAATAGAATTGAATGTAATCTTTTGTAATAATTAGAGGTTTTGCAAGACTGTAGTTAATGTAACAAGTCTTGTTTTTTCTTTTAAATCATCAAGGAAGATGATTAATTAATATTTCTTAATTTTAGAGAATCATTTTTTCAGAAATAGCAACCCGTAAGGCTGATAACAACACTTTTCAATGGGAAGGTAAGTTTTCTCTGTCATTTTGGGAACACTAACCATAAAGCATGGTGATTCCATCCTCAGAACTCACTCATTTTTGCCAGCAAACTGTTCAATTTAGCTTATTTCTCAACGACTATGACTCAATCTCAACATCCCTCTTTACCCCCTTTACCCCCTCCTCCCATGCCCACCTTAGAAGATCCTGATCTAGAGATGATGGATATGGAAGAAATGACAGAGGATGGGGGAGCTACCCAGTTTATGCCCGCTTCTCCGGTGATGACAGAGCCACAAAGCCCCGTCAACCCAACGACTCACCCCCCTACCATGCCGGCTCCTCCCCAGGCAACCTTCCCCAAAAGTCCTGGACAATCTGCAAACCGAATGCCGACTATGCCTGCTCCACCCCCTTTACCAACAACACCCCCCAGAAATTTTGGCCGCTCTCCAGGGCAACCCAGTTTAGACGAATTAGTTCGTCATGCCTTTGATGAAGGGTTTTCTGATGTTCACCTTGGTGTGGGAGAAAAACCCCGTATGCGCGATCGTGGGGAAATGACAATTCTGGAGTATCCAGAAATCGATGAAAACACCTTTATGAGTTGGTTACGAGAAATTCTCAAAGAAGATGAAATTCAGCGATTTAAAAAGGAATTAGAATTCGATGGCGCAACACAATACGAATTCGCCAGGGTGAGGATTAACATCTTTGATAGTTTACGAGGCCACGCAATGGTGTTGCGTCTCATTCCTCTGAAAATCTTGACCATGGAACAATTACGGCTCCCCATGATCTTTAAAGATATTTCCGATGCCCATAAAGGACTGATTTTAGTCACAGGACCAACCGGTTCAGGTAAATCTACCACTATGGCTGCAATGGTGGACTACATTAACAAAGAACATCCCAAAAATATCATTACCATTGAAGATCCAGTAGAATTTGTCCACCAAAGTCGTCGTTCTCTAATTAAGCAACGGGAAGTGGGAATGCACACCCTCAAGTTTGATAATGCTCTCAAAGCGGCCTTACGCGAAGATCCTGACATCATTTTGGTGGGGGAAATGCGGGACAAAGAAACCGTGAATACTGCACTTAAAGCAGCACAAACCGGTCACTTAGTAATGGGAACCCTACACACCAATAGTGCGGTGAAAACCCTCGAACGGATTTTAAGTTTATATAACGCTGAAGAACGTGAAGCAATGCGGGTGGCTATGGCAGAATCTGTGGTGGCTATTATTGCTCAGGGGTTATGTCGTACCACCGATGGGAAACGGGCTGCTTACCATGATATTTTGATTAATACGGAAACGGTTAAAGACTACATCATTCAGGGTAAAAATGACGAAATTTTGGAATTAATGAAGGATGGTGAGTATGATGGCATGATTACAACCAATCAAGCTTTATTTAACCTCTATCAAGAGGGACGTATTACGGAAGAAACTGCTTTAGAGCTATCCCCAACCCCCAACGAAATTGCTATGATGTTACGGGGTCGAATCTAGAAAAACTCTAAAGAAATGAGGATGAAGAGAAGATTAGGGTTATAAAAGAGTTATATCTTCCTTCATCTTTCCGATGATTTCTCTCAGAATCGACGAGCATGGCCGAAACAACAAGGGTTACACCGGACTTGTTTAAGGGTATTGCCCTTTTTACCCCAGGTGGTGATCTCGTTTATTGTCTCGAACGCAACAAACTAATTCATTGGCATTCTCAATTATGTCAGGTTCTTCAAGATGTTTTGAGGTTGCCGGAACCACCCCATTTTCTTGTTCCCGGTTATACGGCCACCGTTGATCGTTGGTATTGTACAAGGGAAAAAAAGGTTAAGACGGCAGCGGAGGTTTACCCAGCAGTCCGTCGCTATGAGCCTTTGTTAAATGTTATCTTTGGTGTTCAATATGTAACTTGGAGTACGGCCAGTTGGCAAGAAGAAGCCTGCAACCCCATTGTCATTGAAACCTATCGCTCTGAGTTTCCTCAATTATGGGAGAATCATGATTTATTGGTGCGTTTAGATGATCGTTGGGAACGAGAATTCAAACGCAAGTTTCACTCTATAGAGAGTGAAACAGTAGAAGAAGTAACAACAAATAAAGGCTATATTCTACGTCTTTTTGTTTCGGGGAACAATTTGACGACAAGACAAACGTTGAAGAAAATTCATAATTTACTTGAAACGCAGTTGAGTGCTCCTTATACTTTAAAGGTCATTGATATTAGCAAACATCCAGAGTTAGCAGAAACTCATCAGGTTTCGGCAACCCCCACCCTCGTCCGAGTCTGCCCACAACCTATGAGACGGATTATTGGGGAGTTAAACGATTTATCTAGAGTCTTGCAACTCATTACGGGAAACTGAAAACAAGAATGACCAACAAGCCTGTATAGATTCATATAGGTTTCATGGGGCAGTTGGTCACGCCACTGTGATAATCTGGTTTCAATCGGAGTTAAATTCATGAACATCGCAACAGCAGCAACCTTGGTTTACGGAATTCTACTCCTTATTGGTGGCATTATTGGTTATGTAACTGCCAAGAGCAAACCTTCTTTAATTTCTGGTGTTGTCAGTGGTTTGCTCTTATTGGTGACTAGCTTTCTTCAATTACAACAAATAGCATTAGCATTCATTCTAGCTCGAATAGTCACCATTCTACTCACAGTGGTGTTTGCGATCAGATTCTGGAAAACCAAAAAACTCATGCCCGCAGGAATCATGTTAGTAGTCAGCGTCGCCATATTAGTCATTTTGGTGCAAACAAGCAATTAAGCTAAAGTTTCAGGACAATAACCTAAACCCCTGGTAAACTGTTGACGGAAAGCCTCAATATCATTGCTATCGGGAGAACCGTGGGACACGATGGCCACCTGATAACGACGCATAACATCAATGGGGGACTGGCCAGTTTCTAAACTCCAGAAAACCATTTGTAGGCGAATCTCTAACTCGTAAGGAATGCCTAGTTCATTCATAAAAGCTTTGAAATCTCCATGTTGTTGTGGAGTCAAGGGCCGTTTGAACTTAATTTTAATGATCCAACCATTAATTTGATGGATAACAGTCATTACACAAAGGGATGAATCATACTTCCGTTGTAGATATTCAATCACCCGTAATGTTAAACTAGCATTTGCTAAAAAATAGATATAGTCCATTGCTTTCCCCCTTAAATTTATCTGCCGAACAATTCCTCTAGCTATAGTGTGCCAACAATCGCTTCACTTGTTATAGGGGACTTCCCCCCTATTTTCACCCTAACCTTTGGGGGGAATTACCCAATTATGAAAAAACCTCATGATAATTACTGATGTGACGAATAAAATCTCTTTTGTTGATCGGGGAAATCTCGGATAGATAACCCAATTGTGTATCTTATTTTACATCTGCTCTCTAGCATATAACAATTCAACCTCTTTTGGGAACAAGTATTTTATGAGTAGTGATCATTTGTTATCCAGTTACGACTATTATTTACCCCCAGAGTTAATCGCTCAAAACCCCATGATTCCCAGGGATCATTCACGATTATTGGTGGTTAACTCTCCTAAGACTCAGGTTCATAGTATTTTTCGAGACTTGCCTCAATGGTTATCCCCTGGAGATTTATTAGTTTTTAATAATACTAGGGTTATTCCTGCTAGAATCTATGGCAAGAAATCAACTGGCGCACCGGTTGAAATTTTGTTATTAGAAGAGAAAGAACCTTTTTGTTGGCTGGCTTTAGTTAAGCCGGGAAAACGGTTTAAACTGGGCAGTGAAATTATTTTTCAACTGAATAATAATGAGGTTTATTTACAAGCAACGGTTGTGGATAGGGATGAAGAAACAGGGGGCAGATTACTCAAGTTTCAGGTAGATACCATTGATTTATTTTGGGAGAAAATTGATAAATTGGGAAAGATTCCTTTTCCTCCCTATGTGACTGATTCTCAAGCCAAACCTTCCCAATATCAAACTATTTATGCTGAAAAACCTGGGGCCGTAGCTGCCCCCACAGCAGGCTTACATTTTACAAAAGAATTATTACAAAGTTTGCAAGATAAAGGAATTAATCAAACTTATATTACTTTGCACGTTGGGCTGGGAACTTTTAGACCCCTTGATAAGGAGAATATTCTCGAACATAAAATGCACCAAGAATGGATAGAAATTTCAGAAACCACAGTTGAAAAAATACAGAACACTAAGGCTAATGGAGGAAGAATAATTGCTGTAGGAACAACAGTGGTAAGGGCATTGGAAGGAACAGCAAAAATCGCTTCTAGTCAGGGAAAAGAAGGTTTAATGGCTTTTCGAGGAAAGACTGATATGTTTATTTATCCGGGATACTCTTGGCAGGTTATTGATGGGATGATTACTAATTTTCACCTACCTAAGTCTAGTTTACTGATGTTAGTGAGTGCTTTAATTGGTAGGGAGAGATTATTAGAGTTGTATCAAGTTGCGATCGCCCAAAAGTATCGTTTCTATTCTTTTGGAGATGGGATGTTAATTCTACCTAATTCTTAGTCAAAATGATCAAGTTTCTGACTCTAGTAGATTTAAGATTTTTTCTTCTTTATTAGTTAGAAAAGGACGCTCAATTTTTCCTAATCCTTCTAAGAACTGTTTGATGGATTCTTCGAGATTTTTATGAGGTATTTGGGATAAGCGATCGCTGATTATTTTCATTTCTTTTTGTTGTTGAGATGAATAGTAAAAGTCCTTTAAATTCTCAATTTTAACTTGAATAACTCCATCCCAGGTTCTCACTAAACAAGAAAAGTTAAGAACTTCCTCAATGATACACCATTGACCACTCCTTCCTTTAAGCTCAGGGTTTCCCTTAATAACAATTTTGGCAACTTCTCCCACTCGCCAAGGGTTAGGAACAGGACGAAGTTCACGAATTTGATCGACAATATTTTGATTCTTATAACGATTGTTGCTTATTTTCTTATATCTATTTTTATTTATTTTAGATAGATAGTTAACAGATTTACTCATTAGGATAGACAATCTTTTAATGTAGTAACAATAATCGGTTTTTGGAGCTATTACAGGTAAGACTCTATGTTACATTCTTGATAATTTAAAGATAAATCCAGAATTGTAACAGGTTTCTACTTCTTACCTAGGAGAACAGGTTATTGTTTGATTTGGTTATTTTCTCATCAATTATTTAATTACCTTTTTAACCCCACCTTAATTATAACACAAAAATCGTAATTTTATCATTCAAAATTAAAGTGTATATTTTCTATATTTTCCCCAGATGTTATTAACAAAAAATCAAGTAATCATCAGAAACTATTAACTATCAGTTGTTTTCGTTATTGTCTGCTCAAAAATTTCTTGTTAAATAGCTTGTGGAAAAATCGGGAATTGATGTGGAAATCAAACTAAAGTCTAGGTCAATCAGAATGTAGAATGAGCGAATGTAGAAT
>JASJEA010000225.1 GCA_030064935.1 Crocosphaera sp.
ATGAAAGACGCACTCAAGACAGGAACCTTGGTATTTACTAACAAATATTGAAAGTTTAGATGAAGTTATCAAAATTTATGCTTACGAGAATGGGTATTGAAGCTATTTTTAAAGACTGTAAAACAGGTGGATATAATCTAGAAGGTAGTCGAGATAATACACAACGTCTGACCAATTTAATTTTACTTATAGCTATTGCTTATACAGCTTCATTTTATCAAGGTAAACTCATCAAAAAATCCGGGGCTCAAAATTATATTCCTCGATTAACAGAGCCGGGAATAAAAGATAGAAGGCATAGTGATTTTTGGCTTGGTATCTATGGTTATCTTTGGGGAATTGCTGGGGATTATTTAGTTGATATTGTGCAACAGATTATGCACCTTAATCCTCAAAAAAAGTCTGATTATCAAAGGGGATTAAAAGCTCTGTCAATGTTAGATAATATTTAATTATTTACCCGAAACGTCTTACCATTCATCTGATTATTAAAAAAATTTAAATTGACTTACATAAATGTTCTCAGATTCAGGGAAAACGCATTTAATTTTTTTGACTCTCTGACCAAGACTACGCTCCGAGAACGCACTCTATGATACACTACTCCCACGCTCCACAAACGTATTTTCGAGTGAGCGATAGAACTCCGTTCCGCGCTCCGCGATACAGAGTAACGCAACCTCCGCGAACACGTTCATCCTTGAGCAATAGCTAATATGGGAGTATTTATGGTCAATCTTGCTGTTTGCAATCACTTGGATTTATTAAATTACAAAAAAATCTTGTTTCGCTTTTGTTGCCAACATTACAGTCTGCAATCACTTTTTTTTGAGGAGTATTAAATATTATTGTTTAACTTTTATTGTTGACATTACTCTCTGCAATCATCCTTAACTAATTTAACTACAATCAATAATAGTCATGCTACTTAACAGTAAAATCAAATCATCTTACCGAATATTTTTACTTATTTGCACTCAAAATTTATTGTCAGCTAAATCAAACTTTGAAGAGGTAATTATTGTTCCATCCGGCTCTTTTTCGTTTGTTTTTTATTCCAGTTTTTACAGTTTTTACTTGATTTAATAAATTTCAAGCTATTTGTCTAATTACTGCCAAATTTTCTGGAGCATTATCTGTTCTAATTCTAGAGCAATCTTCCTGAAATTGAACATCTAAAACCCATATAAATTGATTTTCAATTCCCCAATGACTACGAATAGCTTCAGCTAAAAGTTCAGCATTATTCGGTAAACTACTAATATAATATCTTCTTTCACAAGTAATTGTTCCATCTTTTTCAGACCGAAAATAATCGACAAAGCCAATTGATTTGAGATTTTTCCATTCGCCAAATGGATCGACTTCATCATCAAAAAAAACATTGAATTTTGAAACGGCTTATATCTTTTAAACCCCTACTCTACAATACTTTTGAGGCGCTTTTCTCCCCGTGAGGGATAGAGGTTTTTTACCGAGAGGCGCTCATGATGGTTGGGATTACAAAGAATATCAAGTAAGAGATAAATGGAATAAGCAAGCGCCATTTGATCGAGGGTATGGTAGTGCCTATACTTTGATCATTTGGCATAAGCTAACTGGAGGATTACAAAGGCAATGGGGGAATAAACCTTTGAAGACATTTACTGATGCTGATCAAGTTTTTCGTACAGCTATGTCTTTCCGTTTTTTTGATTGGTTGACTAATAATCGTGACGTATTTGCCTCTTACAGAAAGAGTTTGAGCTATATTTAGGCTTAAAAGTTGTGTAAGTCCCGCTAGAAGGAGAAAGAACTTTTGCCATCTTATGAGATGCTAGTTCTGTGGAAGAAGCAACAGATATTGATTATTTGATCGCAAATTTTGAGTCATCTAAAGTGACATCGTATGGGGATAGTAAAGACATATTCTCAGAGAAATTGGGTAGAAGTTTTTGATCGAGAAGCGCTCATGATGGTTAGGGTTACAAAGAATATCAAGTAAGAGATAAATGGAGTAAGCGAACGCCATTTTATCTTGGTGTTTTGTGCTTATACTTTTATCCAGTGGGAGAGGTTAACAGGGGGGTTACAAAGGCAATAGGCCAAAAAACCTTTGAATACTTTTACTGTAGACGCGCTAGTGGCTTCTCGAAGAGTAGCTTTGGAGGCTTTTCGTACAGCAATGTCTTTCCGTTTTTTAGGTTGGTTGACTGAAAACATGAACGTATTTGCCTCTTATAAAGAGGGTTTCGGCTATATTTGGGCTTAAAAATTGTCTAAGTCCCACTAATTAAGCGAATATAATACTACAAGTACATAGTGAATGAATAGTTCTCTTACACCAATTTTTTTTAATTTGTCTAATATTTTATCTTTTATTTGGGATTGGCAAAAATTAAAAACTTATCAATAATAATTATTTGGGTAAATATTATTACATTATACTAAAATATTATTGGTTTGGTCTTGAAATAAATTAATATAACTAAACTTATCTCTATAAGTATTTGTTAGCAAATGTTAGCAAATATGGAACTGACTACTACTCAGTCTCAAACAGCCTTGTCAATCTGGTTTGAGAGTTGTCAATAAACAGTTAAGATTAGTAAATTCTGAAATTATGCAAGAAGTCCACCAAGAACAGACTTACACAGAGAAAGTAAAAATTCAAGTAGAAGACGATCGTACAGGTACTAGCCTTGATACCATCAAACGAGCGATCGCCGACAACTTATATTATATACAGGGGAAAGACCTAGAATTTGCTACCCCCTATGACTATTACATGGCATTGGCCTATACAGTGCGCGATCGCTTGCTCCACCGTTACCTAAAAACTACTAAAACCTACTCCAACCAAAACGTTAAAACAGTATATTATCTCTCAGCAGAATTTCTCATGGGTCGTCAACTAGCCAAAAATCTGGTTAACGTCGGCTGTTGGGAAGTAGCAAGACAAGCTTTAGAAGAATCATGTCTTCAATTGCATGACTTAATTGAAAAAGAACCCGAACCTGGTTTAGGTAATGGCGGTTTAGGTCGCCTCGCAGCCTGTTTTCTAGACTCCCTCGCCACTCTAGAAATTCCGGCAATGGGCTATGGTATCCGTTATGAATTTGGCATTTTTAAACAACAAATTCATAACGGCTTTCAAGTCGAACAACCAGACAAATGGTTAAGTTTTGGCAACCCTTGGGAAATAGCCCGCCATGAAGACCAAGTAGAAATTAAACTGGGCGGCTACACCGAAGCTTACACAGACAAACAAGGCCACTACCGCGTTAGGTGGATACCTGCACGCACAGTCATTGGAATGCCCTATGATACTCTAGTACCAGGCTACAATACCAATACAGTTAATACCCTGCGCCTCTGGAGTGCCAAAGCTAGTAATGAATTTGACCTGCAAATTTTCGACTCTGGCGACTACAACCGCGCCGTCGAAGATAAAACTGTCTCTGAAAATATTTCCAAAGTTCTATATCCCAATGACAACATCTTCCAAGGCAAAATGTTGCGGTTACAGCAGCAGTATTTCTTCGTTAGCTGCTCTCTACAAGACATCATCCGCACTCACTTGTCACGGAATCCTAATTTAGACAACTTCCACGAAAAAGCAGCGATTCAACTGAATGATACCCACCCCTCCATAGGCGTTGCAGAATTAATGCGACTGCTGATAGACGAACATGATCTGGAGTGGGAAAAAGCCTGGAATATTACTCAAAATACTTTTGGCTACACTAACCATACTCTCTTGGCAGAAGCTCTAGAGCGTTGGCCAGTTAGTATGTTCGCTACTCTACTGCCACGGCATCTCGAAATTATCTATGAAATTAATTTCCATTTCCTAGAGAAAGTCAAAAAACGTTATCCAGGGGATGATGGGCGTTTAGCACGGATGTCACTGATCGAAGAATTTCCTGAAAAGCGTGTACGGATGGCTCATTTGGCTTGCGCTGGCGCTCATGCTATTAATGGTGTGGCAGCATTGCATACTCAACTTTTGAAAACAGATGTTTTGAGAGATTTCTATGAACTTTGGCCGGATAAATTTACGAATAAAACTAATGGGATTACTCCCCGTCGTTGGTTGTTAATTAGTAACCCTAAGTTGGCATTACTAATTACAGATAAAATTGGCAAAAATTGGATTAAGAATCTAGAGGAAATTAAACAGCTTGAGCGGTTTATTGATGACCAAGAATTTCGCCATAATTGGAGTCAGATTAAGTATGAGAATAAACAAGATTTGGCTACTTATATTGAGCAAAAAACCGGGGTTGTAGTTAATCCTAATTCTTTGTTCGATATTCAGGTAAAAAGACTCCATGAATATAAGCGTCAACTGTTAAGTGTGGTGCACATTATTACTCTTTATAATCGGATTAAACAAAATCCAGATACGGATATTTTGCACCGCACTTTTATTTTTGGAGCGAAGGCAGCACCAGGTTATTATATGGCTAAGTTAGTTATTAAATTGATTAATGCTGTAGGGGAAATAGTTAATAATGACCCAGATGTGCGCGATCGCCTCAAGGTAGTTTTTGTTCCGAATTTCTCTGTATCTATTGGTCAGCGAATTTATCCTGCTGCGGATCTTTCTGAACAAATTTCTACTGCTGGAAAAGAAGCTTCTGGTACTGGGAATATGAAATTTTCCCTCAATGGTGCTTTAACTATTGGTACTCTGGATGGAGCAAATATTGAGATTCGGGAAGCTGTGGGTGCGGAGAATTTCTTCTTATTTGGATTGACTGTTGAAGAAGTTAAAGCATTAAAGTATGAGGGATATAATCCAGAGCAATATTATACTTCTAATAAGGAATTACGGCAGGTAATTGACCGTATTGCTTCTGGTTATTTTTCACCTGGTAAGCCAAATTTATTTCATCCACTTGTAGCATCTTTACTAGAAAAAGATGAATATATGTTGTTGGCTGATTATCAATCATATATTGATTGTCAGGAAAGGGTAAATGAAGCTTATCGCGACCCCGAATATTGGACTCGGATGTCTATTATTAATTCGATTAATATGGGTAAGTTTTCTGCTGACCGTACTATCTGGGAATATTGTCAGGAAATCTGGAATGTTGAGCCTGTGAAAATTGATATGGAAGCATATAGTCAGGAAACAGCAGGTTTACAAAGATATTGTCAGATTTAATGAATCAGACTCCCCCTTTTTTAAGGGGGGTAGAGGGGTTAACGCGCGTCAGAAGTAAGAAGTAAGAAGTTGTTTTTGTAACGGGGATTTATCGCTCCGCTCGCGCGTCAGAAGTAGGAACTCAGAAGTCAGAAGTTATTTTTCTGAAATGCAGTATAGTCAAGACTTTCTACTTCTAGGCGTAGAAATCGGGTAATTGACCCCTGCTATAAATTGGATTTTAGCGGTCTTCAATTAGTTAGTGGCTTTTTCTCAATCTCCCACTACACAAGATACTTCTGACCGAAAAATTTTGGTTAATAGCCTCCTCTTTCAAGAGGATAAAAAAAGAATCTTCCGTATTTTCAAGCCTCCTGGTTCAACAGGAGGTACTGATAACTGATAACTGATAACTGAAATGACTTTCCTGGGTCATGCGGAGCTAACACACTTCTGACTTCTGAGTTTATGAAGCTCCGCTCCAAAAACATTTCGCCTTAAAAGGCGGGGTTTTAGACCCATTTTTTTGATAGAGATGATGAATTATCTGGCAAAAATTTTAATATCAGGACTTACGCAGAACCACCATATAGCAATGAGCGCTGGTATATTTACAAATTGCAGGAGGGGCCAAGCAGCTCAAAGTCTTATATTATCGGCAATTTCTTCCCCCTGTTGCCTGTTGCCTGTTGCCTGTTGCCTGCGCACAGCGCTATATCTAGTATGGGCGATTCGCGATATGTAGGGGCGATTCGCTCTTCGCCCCTACATAGTCTTTGGTTGTTAATTAGTAACCCTAAGTTGCCATTACTAATTACAGATAAAATTGGCAAAAATTGGATTAAGAATTTAGAGGAAATTAAACAGTTTGAGCGGTTTATTGATGACCAGGAATTTGGCCATAATTGGAGTCAGATTAAGTATGAGAATAAACAATATTTGGCTGCTTATATTGAGGCAAAAACTGGGGTTATAGTTAATCCTAATTCTTTGTTCGATATTCAGGTAAAAAGACTCCATGAATATAAGCGTCAACTGTTAAGTGTGCTGCACATTATTACTCTTTATAATCGGATTAAACAAAATCCAGATACGGATATTTTGCACCGCACTTTTATTTTTGGAGCGTCTGAATATTTGCCCACCTGATATGATTATAAATAGTTGATAAAAATATAGTCAAATTATGACATATTCTCCTACATTGCAAGTTTTACCTTGACGCTCGTGAACTACAACACCGCGCCAGTTGCTTCAAGTCGGGGAACCCGCCCAACGCACTGGCTTCTCTATCCCATAGTCAAAGACATTTGGGAGCTACTTTTCCTTTTCCTCTTTGCATGATTATCTCCCTGATTCAATTTCTGCTTGGTCATAA
>JASJEA010000023.1 GCA_030064935.1 Crocosphaera sp.
GATTGGGCCGAGGCTACGCCGTTTATTTTTTTGATTGGCATTCATCCCCACCTAAAATATGGATATTTTTTTGAGAATTTATAGGTGGGGACTTCTGCCAATAATTTTGTTAAACACGAATTGCATGACTTCCAGAAAGTTATTTTTGAAGACATATTGATCATTACCGAAAGCTGGGAAGGTAATTTCATCACTTGTTGGCGGTTGGGGAGGTTTTCCTAGAAATTCAGAGAGAGTCATCAGTTTCTGGGTATTCATCTGTTGAATAGTCGCTTGTACTTCTGCTTCGCCGGGGGGAGGAGCAATACGCAAGAAGGCAATGGCAAAATCACCAGTCATTTTCAGTGTTTTGTCAATACCCTTGATTGGCTCGCCCTTGTAGTTTTTTGTCCGCTCCGTATAAAAAAGCATTTTTGTCCGCTCCTTGAAGTCCTCCGTTCCATAGGTTGTTGAAAGAGGAACATCAACATAGTGATCATAGGCGGACGTTTCAAGAGAAACATATTTTGAGTCGAAGTCTGGAAACTCAATCACGATAGCATCTTCACGCAGATCCATCATTGAGACGAGGTAGAGGGTGTCATTGTTGGGACGTGGAATTGCATTTAGGTTATGATCTGCTAATCCCGTTGGAACAAACATTTTGTTCCAACCACCCGTACTAGAAGGATTGTTTTCCTGCATTGCGCAATTATTATTAGTATTGTACATTGCAACATATTGATACGAGCGACGAACAATGTTCTTAATTTCCTCGTCGGTCATCGGAGACGAAATATTGCTCATGAATTTTTACTTAATCAGAATAAGTCGATTGGGCAAAAACATTGCTTTAAATTAAATACTTATTCGCAATGTTTCTATAGTTTGATCATATATTAAATGGAGCTATAGCAGTTCCGATACTTGTGAGGTACAAAGGTGATCGCTTTGAGGCAGGAGGCAGGAGTTAGGCGTACCTCATGAGTCTGAGAAACGCTATAATTCTGCCTACATTTTAGATGCGTTTGCCCTGCTCTGGGCTACACCATTTACACCAGTTTTTCACCTAAATGTGTCTAAAAATACCCAAACATTTAAGGACTTAAAGAAAAAAGCTCCTCTCTCGAGTCCCTAAAACCCTTATGAATCGTGGGTTATACTGATTATAGTTAGATGCCAGGAGGCGGACTTGAACCGCCGACACGAGGATTTTCAGTCCTCTGCTCTACCAACTGAGCTATCCCGGCTAAGCCACTGATTTATTCAGTGCTTAACAAGCATAGCAAATATTTTTAAGTAATGCAAGAGTTTTAGGAAAAATTTTCTACAGGATACTGCAAACAGAGCATGGGACAGTTCATTCCTGGGATGTGTTGTGCATCGGCTTTAGGTGGGGTATGTCTTGATAGTTTCACTAGACCCTCAAAACATTTCAGTATCAATGGTAAAATCGAATATATGGCTAGGGGTGTCTGTGGAGTTAGGCTGAGAAAAACCCTTAGAACCTGAGACTGGGTAATACCAGCGTAGGGAAGCTGTTTATAGAGGTATCAAAGTATGAGAACACAATGGGTTGCCAAGCGTCGGGGACAGAGCAATGTCTCCCAGATGTATTACGCACGTCAGGGCGTTATCACCGAAGAAATGGACTATGTTGCCAAGCGGGAAAATTTACCCCCTGAATTAATTCGCGAAGAAGTGGCACGGGGACGGATGATTATCCCTGCAAACATTAATCACACCAACTTAGAACCGATGTGTATTGGTATTGCTTCTAAGTGTAAAGTTAATGCTAACATTGGTGCTTCCCCTAACTCATCTGATCTTGATGAAGAGGTAGCTAAACTAAATCTAGCGGTTAAATATGGTGCAGATACAGTTATGGATCTATCCACCGGGGGTGGAGACTTAGATACCATTCGCACTGCTATTATTAAAGCCTCTTCTGTTCCGATTGGTACCGTTCCTATCTATCAAGCCCTAGAAAGCGTCCACGGTAATATTGAAAACCTCACCCCTGATGATTTCTTGCACATCATAGAAAAACACGCTCAACAAGGGGTAGACTACATGACTATTCATGCAGGTATTTTAATCGAACACCTGCCCCTAATAAGAAGTCGTTTAACGGGTATTGTTTCTCGTGGAGGTGGTGTTATTGCTCGTTGGATGTTACACCATCATAAACAAAATCCTCTTTATACCCATTTCGATGAAATTATCGAAATTTTCAAGAAATATGATGTTTCTTTTAGTTTAGGGGACTCTTTACGTCCGGGTTGTACCCATGATGCCTCGGATGAAGCACAATTAGCAGAGTTGAAAACCCTTGGACAACTGACTCGTCGCGCTTGGGAACATGACGTACAAGTTATGGTAGAAGGCCCAGGCCACGTACCAATGGATCAAATTGAGTTTAATGTTAAAAAGCAGATGGAAGAGTGTTCTGAAGCACCTTTCTACGTTTTAGGTCCTTTGGTGACAGATATTGCTCCAGGTTATGACCATATTACCTCGGCGATCGGGGCTGCTATGGCAGGTTGGTATGGAACAGCTATGTTATGTTATGTAACACCTAAAGAACATTTAGGCTTGCCGGATGCAGAAGATGTCAGAAATGGCTTAATTGCTTATAAAATAGCCGCACACGCAGCCGATATTGCTCGTCATCGTCCGGGGGCAAGAGACAGGGACGATCAAATTTCTCAAGCTCGTTATAATTTTGATTGGAATCGTCAGTTTGAGCTATCTTTAGATCCTGATCGTGCTAGGGAATATCATGATGAAACCTTATCAGCAGATATCTACAAAACGGCTGAATTTTGCTCTATGTGTGGTCCAAAGTTCTGTCCCATGCAAACGAAAGTAGATGCAGATGATGTGGCTCGTTTACTCGAAGAAATGCCCCTACAGCCAAGTAAATAGGTTAATGGGTTCGGACCTATCAAACTTTTGATATCATACCTGCATTCATGAGGGGCTGCGTGCGTAACTACTTCCACACGCAGCCCCCTCTCCACCTAGAATGTGGGTATTTTGATAGTATTTGTGGGTGGGGACATCTTTCCACATTCTGGTTAAATTTTGTTAGAATCAACGGATTATCAATTATTTTTCAATCAAGCGTTTAATAATTTATGGTCATTGATTTTATTCCTTTTCGCTTTTCCATTGATACCGTTGTTATTGCTGGGACTTGTTTATGGTCTTTATCTCTTTATTTAGGGCTTTCTCCTGTTAGAGAAGGTATTATTGAAGGATTAAATCTTTGGTTTAATTTTGCTGAGCAATCCCTTTATACTTCCCAAGAAGAATTTGAAAAAACTCGTCAAGCGAGAGAGTCTCAAAATGCGTTTTATGCTTCTCTTTTTAGCATTCTTCCTTTCTTTATTATTGGGGGATTATGTAATTGGGGAGTAGAATCAGGCTTAGGGCAAAGTTGGTCAATTAGTATAGGGATTTTAGCTTGTATGTCCTGCGGAATTTATGAACTAGGGCGCAGAAGTAGTTAATTATGGATAATAATTCTCTGGAAAAAGCTACATTGGGAGCGGGATGTTTTTGGGGGGTAGAGGCTGCTTTTCGTCAACTAAAAGGTGTCATTTCTACTTCGGTAGGTTATATGGGGGGACACTGGCCTAACCCTTGTTATTTAGATGTTTGTGCGAGAGTGACTGGTCATGCTGAGGTGGTGCAAGTTGAATATGAGCCTAATATTATTAGCTACAAACAACTATTAGAAACGTTTTGGACTATTCATGATCCTACAAGCCTAAACCGTCAAGGTCCTGATCGCGGAGAACAGTACCGTTCCGTTATTTTTTACCATAATAAAAAACAGGAAGAAATAGCGAGGAAATCTAAATTTGACTTGCAAAATTCTGGTAAATATGATAAGAATATCGTCACAGAAATAAAAGCAGCATCTGATTATTACTTGGCAGAAGATTATCATCAACAATATTTTGAGAAAAAAGGAGTCTGAACATTCCACTTAGATCCCAATAAAAAGCATCTTTAAAATTTATGGGCGATACTGGATTTGAACCAGTGACAGCCTGCTTGTAAGGCAGGAGCTCTACCGCTGAGCTAATCGCCCTCACCCGTGCTTTGCTATCATAACACATCTACAAAAAAAAGCAAGACTTTTTTGTTCTATGATTACTTGCTACAGTGACGACTCCCGAAACCAATCCTAAGAGGTTAAGATGCGGGCTTCTCGGCTGTTAGCTAAATTAACCAAAATTTTGATACACTCAACGAAAAACTATTGTAATCTATGCCCTCTGGCCGTACTCACGATCGCATTACGTTAATTAGTTTACCTCCCTTAGCCATGTTAGGGTTAATCTTTATCGGCCAAGGAGAATGGATAGTTTGGTTTAGTGGGGCTTATTTATTCAGTGGCTTGATGTTTGGACCTGACTTAGACATCTATTCCATACAGTATAAACGTTGGGGTGCAATACGCTGGCTCTGGTTACCTTATCAAAAGTGTCTGAGACATCGCTCATTTTTCTCTCATGGATTGATTGTGGGAACGGTTATTAGAGTCGTCTATCTTTTGACCATTGTTTTCATCGTAGCTATTTTTGTCGTATCGATTCTCCAATCAATTTTAGGGTTTGATTGGAACTGGAAAACTTTTATAGACAATCAATTTAATTTAATCAAATATCAGTATCCTGAAGTGGCGATCGCTTCTTTGATGGGATTAGAATTGGGAGCAATGAGTCATAGTCTTAGTGATTATTTAGTGAGTTATTGGAAAAAATCAGAAAAAAAGCCTAAAAAACGCCGTCGTAAATAAACTGAAGCTCTACTAATTGGTGAACTAATTAATAAAAATTCACAAAATTTAAGTGCAATTATTCTGTCTATGGGGGGGGAACTTCCTCCATACAAATATCGTCTGGAGGCTGAAGTTCATATTTAATTCCCATTATGATTTTGAAGAAAATATCCTTTTTCATTGGAACTCTTTCCCTTATTAGTTTATCGTCACTCAGAGTTCAAGCTCAACATATTGTTAATGTTACCGAACAATCTAGTTTTACAAGATGGACATTTTCAGGTTCAGATATAGCATCAGGTTCAGGAACTTTTCGTAATTCTTCAGGTAACAATTTTAGTCTTGATGATACCGTTAATGTTGCAGATAGATTCATTAATGATCTTGATTCCAAAATGTATTCTTTGCTAATTTACTTGGAGAAGCTACAGTTAGTGTGGGAAATGAATCTCAGGCAATAAGTGGTATTTTTTTAGACTCTAATGAAAATGGTCTTGATCAATTAGGTTTTCGTACCTCTTCTCCATTAGATTACCAAGCGGGTGATACTATTTCCTTTTCAGGTTCTATTCTTACAGATGTTAACATCGATCAACTTGATTTAGGAAATTTTTTAACTAATACTTCTAATTTTCTTACTGATAGTTTAGAATTAAATATCAATCCACTCTCAGCTAATTTAACGGATGGGGGTTCATCATTAGGTTTTAATTTTGATCCTTTGGCTTCGGATAGTATAGTTGTTAATTGGGAAGTAGATGATTCTAGTAGAGATACTCCCGTTGATCATCTTTTTGAACGTTCATTTTTTTATCGTTTAAATAATGATACTGAAGAAACATCAATCAAAACACTTGATTTGACTCCAGGATCACCATTAGGGGAGCGAATATTAGAGGATGTAGTCTGGCAAGCAGACGATTTTAGCATAGAAATGACATGGACTTTAGATGGGGAAGAAATCGGTAATCCAAGATCCCAATTTGTTGAGTCAATTTCTATTATTAATGACAGTAATACAACTCTTACAGACTTTAATTTCTTTATCTATACTGATTTAGATGTTGGTAGCGATTTCACAGATGATAGTACAGAAGTTACAATCTTAGAGGAATTTGTACAAAGTGATGATGTATATCAAGTCACAGTAGTACAAAGTGCTCTTGAAGCAAATGATACGCTATATAGGGTTGATGAATTTCCATCAGTTATTGACGATCTTACAAATAATTCAATTACTGATTTTAACAATACTCCAACTGCACCTTTTCAGAGAAATAATTCGGATGAGACTTTGGGTTGGCAATTTGTCTTTGATTCCATTGGAGTAGGAGAAAGTCGACAAATTACTTTTACTACGCAGCTTGCCCCTAGTCCAATGGAACCTCCTGTGGACCCCCCTTCAACTCCCGAACCTAAAACAACAATGGCGTTAGTTTTATTGGGGCTGTCTTATGTTGGACTCAGTAAAAGAACTTCCAACTCAAAAAAATAGTTTGATCGCCCGAAAGAGCAGGTTGACACTCCACTGCCCTTATGGCGAGTGGATTCTTAAGCGATAAAAATCCTTAAAGGGTTAGCCAAAAACCCTCTAGACACTCGCTCAAAATTGAGTCTGTGCTTACTTTTTACCAAGTCGAATTCTCAATTGTAAACGAATCAAGCGGGAGTCCCCAAGGCTCTATTTCAGCGAGAGGGAATCGAGGTAGTAGACTTTGTTAATCTACTGCCTCGTAATCATTAGAAATCGTTTCATCGTCATCAAAACTGAAAGTGACTTCTAAATCATCTATATCAACATCTTCAAGTTCTTCAATATTAGCTAAGGAGTCGAGATCGATAGCTGCCGTGCTTTCATAGGGAACAGTTTCTTCAAAAGAAGAGTGAGTTTGTGGTTTTGGAGAGGTTTGAGTGGTTAAAGGTTCTCCTAGAGCAGCCTCAAAGGTATTTTTAAACTCTTTAGCATTAGGAACTCCTTGTTTATACACCTCAGTTCCTATGGTGAGAATAACTTGTCGAAACTCATCCACATAGCCTTTTAACTTCTCCAAACTAATACCAGAATTTCTCAATGCAGCCTCAAGTTGTTCTTTTTTCTGTTTCGCTTGGAACTTCAAGTCATCTCCAACCACATCGGCATTTTCTTTGAGGGTGGTTTCATAGGTATGGAACAAACTATCGGCCTGATTTTTAACTTCAACAATCCTCATCTGGCGACGATCTTCTTCTGCATAGTCACAGGCATCTCTCTGCATTCGTTGAATTTCGCTAGATTTCAAGCCCCCTGTATGGCTAATAACGATACTCTGTTCTTTACCAGTTCCTTGATCTTGGGCTGCCACCTTCAAAATGCCATTAACATCGATCTCAAAACTCACTTCTATTTGGGGGACACCTCTGGGGGCCGGAGGAATACCTGCCAATAAACACTTGCCCAAACTACGATTATCTTTCGCCATAGCCCGTTCCCCTTGTAAAACATGAATTTCCACAGAAGTTTGGCCGTCGGTTGCTGTAGAAAAAACTTGGGACTTACTGGTGGGAATAGTCGTGTTGCGTTCAATGATTTTCGTAAACACTTCTCCAAGAGTTTCAATGCCTAAGGATAAGGGAGTCACATCCAATAACAAGACATCTTTCACCTCACCCCCCAAAACGCCCCCTTGAATAGCAGCCCCTAAGGCCACAGCTTCATCTGGGTTAATGGAACGCTCCATTTGACTGTTGGGAAAAACTTGTTGAATCACCCGATGGATAGCTGGCATTCGAGTTGAGCCACCTACCAAGACCACTTTTTCCAATGTTTCGGCATTTAGTTCACAGTCATTGAGAGCTTGAGTGAGGGGTTCTAAGGTAGCTTGGGTTAAATCTTTGGTCAATTCTTCAAATTGGGCGCGGGTGAGTTCCGTTTCCAGATGTTTCGGTCCAGTATCATCGGCGGTGATAAAGGGAAGATTGATCGAAGTCGTCAACATACTGGAAAGTTCAATTTTGGCCTTTTCTGCTGCCTCTCTCAGTCTTTGTAAAGCCATTTTATCTGGATTGAGATCAACATTTTCTTCTTTCTCGAAATTGTCTACCATCCAACGAACAACCGCATTATCAAAATCATCTCCCCCCAGATGATTGTTTCCGGCAGTCGCTTTTACCTCAAAAACACCATTACCAAGTTGCAAGATGGAAACATCAAAGGTTCCACCCCCCAAGTCAAACACAAGGATGTATTGTTCTTCATCTTGTTTATCCAAACCGTATGCTAAAGCAGCCGCAGTGGGTTCATTAATAATTCTGCGGACATCTAGGCCAGCAATAGTTCCTGAATCTTTCGTGGCTTGTCTTTGGGCATCGGTGAAATAGGCCGGAACCGTAATTACTGCTTCACTGACGGGTTCTCCTAGATAGTCTTCAGCATCCTTTTTCAACTTTTGGAGGATCATGGAGGAGAGTTCTTGGGTGGTGTAGTGTTGTCCCCGAATTTCCACATTGACCATATCATCTCGGCCAGTGATGCATTTATAGGGAACCCGCGAACGCTCATCAGAGGTTTCTTCCCATCGTCTGCCAATAAAGCGTTTAATGCTATAAATTGTATTGTCAGCGTTGGTGACGGCTTGCCGCTTGGCCAGTTGCCCCACTAAACGTTGATTTCCTTTGCCAAAGGCTACAATACTAGGAGTAGTTCGCCCTCCTTCTGCGCTAGGAATGACTATGGGGTTGCCGCCTTCTAAAACAGCAACACAACTATTGGTTGTTCCAAGGTCAATACCAATGACTTTTCCCATAGCACTCGTCTTCTTCAATGGTTCATTGTTGATAAAATAGGTTAACAGTCATATTGGAATTGAGTCGTTCCCGATATGACTTACCCCAATACCTATTTTACCCATTATTTTCTCTGATATTTTAAGGGTAATTTCTGAAGTCAGGCGTGGATAATTGATAGTATGTGGTCTGGGCTTAATTTTCTGAGCTTTATGCAGAAAAAAGATTTTTTAGCTTTTTTAACCCTGATGCTCTCCTTTCAAAGCACAGTTCATTGCCAATTATTCCGGCGTTGCCTCTCTCCTGGATTTAATCCTTTGATTCAGTTGTCTCAGTAGGTTGAGATTCAGATGTCTCTGAGGAATCGACCGTTTTAGGGGCCGCCACTTTAACCATAGCATGACGTAATACTTGATCTCCAAGCATATAACCCCGCATTAACTCTTCGATGACTGTTCCTTCTGGGTATTCATCCGTATATTCTCGTAACATGGCTTCGTGATATAGGGGGTCAAAGGGCTGTTTTTCTGGACGCATAGGACTGACTCCTAAGCGTTTGAGACTATCAACTAAGTTTTTGTAAACCCCTTGATAACTTTTGTGAATGGCTGCTTCCCCATCGTTGTTTGGGTTAATTGAGTTACGGGCGCGTTCAAAGTTATCAACGACGGACAATAATTCTCCGATGGTTCTACATTTGACTTGGGTTTCTAGGTCTTGTTTTTCTTTAGCAGTCCGTTTACGATAATTATCAAATTCTGCAGTTAAGCGAATATGACTGTTTCTGAGTTGCTCGTATTGTTGAGCTTGTTCTTGCAGTTTTTGTTGTAGGCTTTCTATTTGTTCGGTTAAAGCGGTAACCGTAGTTTCGGTTGATTCTTCTGAAGAGGTTTCAGAGGGCTTGACTTCAGTTTCTTCTTCCACAATCGATTCAGTTGATGTCGTGGCCGTTGTTTCTGTAGATGCTTCGCTTTCAACGGTTACAGAAGTCTCGTCAGTTGTTTCAACTTCAACTTCAGGGGTTTCTATGTTTTTTTCTAATTGTTCTTCGTTATGTGTAGTAGACATTCTGCTAAAATGAATAACCTATGGCTGATAATAATCTTATTGCTTATTATATAAGCAATGAGATTACCCGGAAAGTAGGGGACTCCATCTTGATTTTAATTTTCATCAAAGGATAAGTTTCTCAAGGCCCATTTAGCACGAAGGGCAACGGCTAATTCAGATTCAGTCTTAATGAGATCCTTTAACACCTTTTCAATATCCGTCAAGGCGATCGCTTGAGCTTCTCCCCATGATAGGGCCAACTTTTCTAAACCGACAATGGCTGCATAACGCACTACCCATTCTGGGTCTTTTAGCACTTCTAAAAGCGTTGTCAAAGCTCTTGTCTGGGCTTTTTCGATGGGCTCATCGCACAATTTAAGCCAATGAATCTCTCCGAGTCCTCTAGCTGCGGCACGACGGACACTGAGGGAAAAATCACCACTGGCTGCTTCAATCAACAAGTCTAAGGCATGGGGATGACCAATCCCGGCTAAGGCTCGCGTTGCCCAAGCTCTTGCACCATAATTATAACCATCAATTTGTTCTAAGAGATAGGGAACGGCTGGATCTCCAAGGTTGATTAATCCTTCTACCGCGGCGACGGATGCACCTGGGTTGTTGTATCCTAAAACTTTGATGAGGGTAGGAATAGAAGCCTCATCATCGGCATTTGCTAGTGTTTCCACTGCCTCTAATAAACTCTCGGCGGAATCTGCCGTTTCTACCTTTTCCAAGAGAGGAGAAATATCTGTATTGTTCATCAAGATTCTTCACACACTCTTATTAGGCTTACCACAGTATGCGATTAAAGTCAATTGACATACTCCCCCGTTACAACCTAGTTTAACGGGGGATTCTTTCCACATCACTGTTAGAAATTCCTTGCTCAACGAGACGGCTTAAATTCTCAACGTTGCCATTAAGAATCCAGAGGTCGGACTCTCCCAAGGCGTTTGGGTCGGTTTGCGTATGCCCTACGCTACCGTTGAGATGTTCTCCCAAATATTTCAAACCCTTCTTGATTCAGTCGCTCATGGGGGAAACCCCCAAGACCGCGCTGAATCGCTTCTTGAGAATATTAATTGCTGCATTATGATCTCTATCCAAGACTGTTTTACAGTTGGGACACTGATGAGTTCTGGTACTTAATGACTTTTGAACTCTTGTGCCACAAACTGAACAATCTTGACTGGTGAAATGGGGAGGTACAGCAATACAAACAATACGATAAATCTTGGCAAAATAATTCAACCATTCAGTGAATTGATACCAAGACGCATCAGAAATTGATAAGCCAAGCTTACGGTTTTTTACCAAGTTTCTAACCTTTAAAGCTTCATAGACTACCAAATCATTAGATTGGACTAACGCCAAAGCGTCTTTAATAGCTTTGTCTTTACGTTGTCTTGACACTTTAAGGTGAAGCTTGGCAACTTTTACTCGTTGCTTATGATAGTTGTTAGATTGTTGTCTTGGTGCGCGTTCCCTAGGCGATTGCGAATCGCCGGGGTCGCACCGCTTCTTTCCTTTCTGGAATCTTTTTGATAATCTCCTTTGTGCTTTTTTAAGTCGTTTTTCTGACTTTCTCAAATAGCGTGGATTATTAACAGTATTCCCCTGAGTATCAGTATAAAACTCTTTTAAACCCAGATCAATTCCCGTTACTTGTCCAGTTGGTTCATGGTATTCTTGTCTTTCTACATCAATAAGAAACTGGCAATAATAACCATCACAACGCCTAACAACTCTTACCCGCCTAATTTGTTGTTGAGAATAATAAACTAACGTTCTTTGACTACACCATAAATCAAATTCTCCTGCTTTAAATCCATCAGTAAATTTTATTTTACGTCTATCATCAGATAGCTTGTATCCTGTTAATTTATACTCAACAGAACGACTGTATTTTTTAAACTTAGGAAACCCTTTCTTCCCTGGTATCTTAGCACGACAATTTTGGTAAAACCTATTAATTGATTGCCATGCCCTATCAGCAGAAGATTGACGGGCTTGAGAGTTTAATAAAGTTACCCAAGGGGTGTCTTGATTTTTAGCTAATCTAGAGCAAAGTTTTTGGAGCTCATTACGGGTTGTTCCCTTATTATCTATCCAATAACGAACACAGGAATTACGCACAAACTGAGATGTCCTAATGGCTTCATCTAGTTTCTGGTATTGCTCTGGTGTTCCGTTTTTTAATTTCGCTTCTACGACTAGCATTGATTAATCCTCGACCTTGGTAGATTAACTTTAACACAGTTTACCCAAAGATGGTAGAATTAAAATCGTTGCTTCGCCTTAATTCATTGGTCGAATTTCATCCCCCGCTAATTTTGGTGGATATTTTCTGGAAAAATGTAGCGGGGGCATTCATCCGACATTTTAGGTAATAATATTCATCTTTATAGTTAACTTTCACATTGCCAGAGTAAAACCGACAGTCTGTAGAGTCCCCTAAATGATCATCAATGTGAGTCGGGAAGCCCACACCATAATCTGTGATTTGGTGTGGGAGGATGTCACTCCTCGGCTTTTGTCGTTTCTTGGGCAGGTTTGAACTCATTGAAAGAATTCTACTATTTTCTACTTAGTTCTATGTTCAGCCTCACAACAATGTCCCAAAATTTTTTTGAATGGGACTGACATTCTGTGAAGCTATCTCTACTATAAGAGTAGAGGGTCATAACTCTCTTAATTAATCCTCCCAAATCCAGGTGTGAATACAGGAGATAACTAACCATGAACACTAAGCTCACCCTCAAATCTAAACTAGCAACGGTAATCGCCATTTCGCTTCTCCTTGTTTTCGGTGTGGAAACAATGGCGGTAGCCTCTTCTCATTCGTCCAATTCCTTTGCCGAGAGTACCGTCGTTAATAACGATGGCCAACCTTGTCCTGGGGACCCGGATGAAAAATGCTAATTGTTACCGTCGTTCATAAACTCCGACTCAAACACACCTAAAAGTTGGAGAAAGCTAGGATTTTTCCTGGCTTTTCCTCAGAACTGTAACAGATCAATCGTCAAAATCTCGATAATCTTCTCTCAAGTTAACCCTAAGCTGAAAAACGATTATCATTTTGCTGGAAAACTTCAAACACTTGACGACAAAAAGACTTTAATTTTTCCGCTACATCGATCGCTGGTTGATAATCACCTTCTAATTGCCAGTTTTCTACAGTTGAAAGCCGCCAAGCTTGTCCCTGATGATTAAAACCCGTTGTTTCTACACCAATCAACCTCTGGGTTTTGTCCACAGGATCTTGATGAAATCTAATTTGCACTAACATACTGCGACTTTGAAAACGGGGACTCCATCCAGGTAAATGAAACCCAATATCAATGGAGTTTGGATCAACTAATTCCAGGGTATCTGGATCGTTGTGCCAAGGTTTAAGATCGGCTTTGGCATCAGGAAAATGGTTTTTAAATGAATGGACAATTGATGCGATTTTTGTAGCTATTTCAACACCTTGGGCTTTTTCTGATGCGTTCATGGTTAGTCTCCTCCTCGGTTAATTTCAATTAAATCCCTAAAATGAGGCATTCTGCTCTATGATAGAGGCAAAAACAAAAATCACGCTACACGCCTTTTTTAATGGTTATGAAATGCCTATAATTGCTGATTTACTTTAGGGTTTGATTGATAAAAGTTTAGAAAATCTTAAGGTTTATGTTCCTTAAATGTATAGTAAGATTCAGTTCAGGAGATAACTTTTGAGTAGTTAGGTGTGATAGGTGATTAAAAGTATCTCGACCAAGACTTTAAGGAAAATACATAGAATATGATTGCAGCAGCACAATCTTCCAACGGATACCATATTCATGGGACAAAACCTGGATTACCTCCCATTAGTGGTTGGGAAGCCGAAATCGCTTCAGTGGTTAATCATGATGACCCTATTTTTGCCCCTCATTCTAATATTAATCTCGCTAATGTAAAATCAGGGTTTGCTTGCGCCCTTCATATGCACCAACCGACTATACCCGCAGGTCATGATGGTGCTTTGATTAGTAACCTACAACATATGTTTGACAATAAGCATATTGGAGATAATCATAATGCTCCTACCTTTGCTTGGTGTTATAAGCGTATTGGTGAATTTATCCCTGATTTGGTTAACAATGGATGCAATCCTCGCATTATGTTGGACTATTCAGGTAATTTATTATGGGATTTTCAACAAACTCCTCGCCATGATATCCTCGAACCTCTAAAGCGAATGGCTTGTGATCCCCAATATCATCCCTATGTAGAGTGGTTGGGAACCATGTGGAGTCATGCTGTTGCCCCTTCTACCCCCATTCCTGACCTAAAATTACAGATACAAGCTTGGCAACATCAGTTTGCTGCTTTATTCGGTTATGATGCCCTCAGACGGGTTAAAGGGTTCTCTCCCCCAGAAATGCACTTGCCCAATAATCCTGATACTCTTTATGAATACATTAAGGCTCTGAAAGAGTGTGGTTATCGTTGGCTATTGGTACAAGAAGACTCTGTTGAACGGTTAAATGGGGACGACTTACACAAAAACGGTGATGATAAATATGTTCCTAACCGTTTAATCGCTCGTAACTCTCATGGGGAAACCATAAGTATTACAGCATTGATTAAAACTCAAGGCTCTGATACTAAGTTAGTTGCCCAAATGCAGCCCTATCATGAAGCTAAGAGCCGAGGAAAGCAGAAATTAGGTAATGTAGAAGTGCCTAGTTGTGTGTCTCAGATCGCTGATGGAGAAAACGGCGGCGTGATGATGAATGAGTTTCCTGACGGTTTCCGCAATGCTTTCTACAGCATCAAGGATAACCATGAAGGTGTAGTTGGGTTGAATGGTACTGAATACATTGAACTCTTACAACAAGCAGGGGTAACTGAAGATGATTATCCTGTTTGTCAAGCGGTAGGACAACATAAAATCTGGAATAAAATTGGAACGGATAAGGTAACTCCAGAAGCTGTTGCTAAGGCGATCGAAGAGTTAGAAAAAACAGACGATCGCTTCCACATGGATGGTGCATCTTGGACTAATGACCTCAGTTGGGTAAAAGGCTACGAAAACGTCTTAGAGCCCATGAATGAACTCAGTGCTGGTTTTCACGGAAAATTCGATTCTCGTGTAGAACAAGATCCTAATGTGACTCGCACTTCTGAGTACCAAGAAGCTCTCTTGTACACCATGTTAGTTGAAACTAGCTGTTTCCGCTATTGGGGGCAGGGTGCTTGGACTGACTACGCCCGTGAACTTTATAATCGTGGTCAGCATTTCGTTCAATAAGTTTTTGTTGGGTACATTTTAAGCGATCGCCTCTTTATTTTAAGGGGCGATTTTTTTAGCTTGGATTTATATAACAGTCTTTCGATTAATACAAATGTTCACTACCAGTCCATAAGATACTGTTTCAGATGCGGCTAAACAGAACAGGTTATAAACTCTGCAATAAATATGGTTTCAGATGCAGCTAAATATAACAGTCTTTTGATTAATACAAATGTTCACTACCAGTCCATAAGATATGGTTTCAGGTGTAGTTAACTGTAACAGGTTATAACAGGTTATAAACTCTGCAATAAATATAGTTTCAGATGCAGCTAAATATAACAGTCTTTCGATTAATACAAATGTTCACTACCAGTCCATAAGATACTGTTTCAGGTGTAGTTAACTGTAACAGGTTATAACAGGTTATAAACTCTGCAATAAATATGGTTTCAGATGCAGCTAAATATAACAGTCTTTTGATTAATACAAATGTTCACTACCA
>JASJEA010000226.1 GCA_030064935.1 Crocosphaera sp.
GGGAACCCTCAACAGTTAAGTCTGTTTGAGTGGGTGAATGGGGAAGCAATTCCCTGTTAGAATCCCCAACTTCAGCGACAGCAAGTTGGGGTTCTTCAATTATCTTTGCTATGCTAAAAAAGTATATTTATAGTCATAAAAAAAGCAACACAAACTTATTAATAATGTCAACAATAAACGATCAAAGTCTCACCCTTAATAATCCTATATCTCAAAGTCCTATGGAGCAACACAACCAGCCAAAGATAGGGAAGAAAGTAGCAGTCATTGGTTGTGGTTATGTGGGGAAAGCAGTGGCCAATTATTGGTATCAACAAGATTATATCGTAACAGGAACTACTACTAGAGACGAGAAAATTACCGACTTAGAAAATATCACTCATAATCCTCTAGTTGTTAGTGGTGATAACCTAGAAGATATAGAAAAAGTTATAGAGGCTCAAGAGACTATTTTAGTAAGTATTGCTCCTATTAGCGATCGCCAGGTTTCCGCAGAAGTTTATGCACAAACTTACATCCCAACAGCGAAAAATTTAGTCAAAATATTAAACAATAACTCAACAGTTAAACAGGTTATTTATCTCACCAGTGGATCTGTTTATGGAGACAAAAAAGGGGCATGGGTTGATGAAACTTCTTCTTTAGATACTGACAGTGATTATGGCAAAGTCTTAGTAGAAGCAGAAAACATTATTTTAGGGTTAAACAGAGAAAATATTAAAGTATGTTTGTTACGCTTAGGAGGTATTTATGGGCCCGGAAGAGAGTTAGATAAAAGACTAGGAAGAATGGCGGGAAAAACCTTATCAGGAAATGGAGAAAATTGTGTTGCTTGGATACATTTAGAGGATATTGTTAAGGGGATTGAATTTGTCCATCAGAAAGAATGTCATGGGGTTTATAATTTAGTTAATGATGTCAAATTAAATAGCAAAGAATTGTGCAATTTAATCTGCGATCGCCAACAATTAGAAAGAGTTTCTTGGGACACAAGTAAACCCTCTTTTAGTTCCTTAAATGCAAGGGTTGATAACAGTAAAATCAAACAAGAAGGATATCAGTTTATTTATGGTGATATCCTCATTTAAACAATAACAATGATTACTTTAACTCATATCTTTGTAGAGTTAAAGATTGAAATTTACCCGAAGCATCATAACTAGAAATTAATTGCTGCATTTGGGTTTCATTAATTAACCAATTAACCACACAATCAAAAGATGTCCCGATAGTTACCTTTTCGGGACAACTTATAGAAACACCATCAGGTAAAAAGAAAGTTTTGTGTGCTTCCCAACCCCAATTAAATTCAGCAATAACAGGTTCAGAAATTTCTAAATCAGCAGTAATGGTTATGGATGTTCCTTGCCAATTTTTTTGTAAATCCCTTTGAGATAACTGTCCTAAATCTTGTGACCAATAAGAAGAAGGATAACCAGTAGAATCTTCTCGAATATTAGCAGTTCTAAACAAGTTTCCTTGGTGATCATAAACGATACCAACACTATGTCTGAGACTTTGGTATCTAAAAAATAACTCCATTGCAAAATAAGCTTCTGATTTTAACTGAGTTGTCGCCCAAATAGAATGACCAGAAGGAAAGAAATAACCCCGCATTAACTCAGCTTGAGGATGAAACATCCCATCAGATAAACCATTTTCTGTCTGATTAAAATTCCACTGTTCTTCTTTGACATTATCTTCAGCATAAATATATTGATTTAGCTGATAAATCTCTGTTTTCTCAACATTACTTTCAAAATGTCTCAGACTACGAAATGACTCTTGTACTTCTCCAGTTGGTGTATATCTTGTCCAAATACCATGCCAATCATACAAATGTTGATCGGTAAAATTTTTCCAGTTTTGTGTTTTCAGATCCATGATTGTATTTCCTCAAAAAGACTCGAACCATCTGCTCAATGACGAGTATAAGCTCGTTCAAACTTAATTTTAACTTGTTCAGCGATAAACACTAAAGCAACGGATAACAGCGAAGCAGCAACCAGACAATATTGAACCCAAGAATGGTCTAAAACCAAGGCGATCGCTGCTAAAAGAATAGCAACTGCGATTAATATTTTTTTTATCTTCTTAGTATTTTCATAAGCTTGATTACAGGACCCACAGATTTGTGTATGACGAGTTAAGCGCGTCCCATAATCAATGTTTTGGGTGTCAATATTATAGGAGGTTTCATAGCCCTGATAAAAGGGTAATAAACCACCATATTTATCTAACCATTTACGGTACTCAATCAAGACTAAATCTGATGTTCTAAGAGGTAAATATAGCTTCTTGAGACTTTTTTGTAAACGATTGATTTGTTCTGCTTGTCCGACAACAAGAGATAAATCTTCTTCTACAAATTTGTTTCGGTACCAATGTTCAAACCAGCGCGGTTTTAGTTTGAATTTCCAGGTTGAAATATTTGTGTAGTTCCTCAGCATAATACGACAGCGACCCTTTCCTGTTGGCAAAGAATAGAGACCAGAACCAAGAATGACTTCTGAATTTATTCTTGTATATGTTACTAAATTAGGCGCAATAAAATTCATGTTAACCCAATGCTGTTCTGGGTGTGGAATTTCTGTTCTACGATATCTACTTTCAATTCCTGATAGAGAAACTTTGAGAATTTCCATCTCTAAAGGTTGAGCATCTGCTCTCCATTGTAATGAACCATTATGACTAATAAAAATATGCGCAGGATCGAGAATATTTTCGATGAAAATGCCTTGATCATAAGGAAGATCCAGCATATAATCTGAACTCACAACAGTAGGATTATTCAAGTTAGGAACCGTTGGAATATCTTTTTCATCAGCCATTTCTGCTGTTCCTGCCCAGATCCAAACCATCCCTTGTATTTCTGCCACAGGATGAGCTTGAATGCAAGCATTAACAGGAATTTTGACATTTTTTGCTAATTGTGGAATATGTACACATTGACCATCATTACCAAATTGCCAACCATGATATAAACATTCTATTTTGCCATCAATAATCTGTCCATCAGATAGTTTTGCTGCACGATGAGGACAAAGATCCTTGAGACAAATTAACTTCCCTTCTTTGTTTCTAAATAACACTAAAGGTTCATCATAAAGGGTAAAACCATAAGGACGATTTGTTGGCAAATCTTGAATAAAAGTAACAGGATACCAGCATTCTTTCCAATTAAACTGCTTCTCTGTTTCTGATTTAGGTAAACTTTCTGTTGTTTGGTCTGTTTTTATTTCATTAGAAGCGACTGTCATAAGTAATTTTTAAAGTAAGGGATGAAAAATTAAGTTAATTTCTCTATAATATAGCCAAGATAATCTAATAATTTCTAGTTTACAGGTCATAAAATCATGATAAACAAAGTAGCAATTGTTACTGGAGGCACTCGTGGTATTGGTTTCGGTATTTCTCAAGAACTTGCGGCAAATGGATATAATCTTATCATTGGCTTTAATAGTAATGAAACAGCAGCAGAGGAGGCTAAAAAAAGCCTAGAAGCTGATTATGGTGTTCAAGTGTATACCATCAAAGGAGATGTTGCTCAAGCAGAAACAATCGACCAATTTTTTGCTTGTTTAGAAAACAATTTTCAAGGGAAATTAACTGCACTTATTCATAATGCAGGGTTATATTTAGGTATGACAACTACTCCTGAGTCAGAAGAAGCAAAAGCAGCAGCAGATAAACAAAATCAATTATTAGCAGATGGTAATTTTACCAGTTTGGCACAATATGAATATTATCAAAATGTCTATCCTAAATGCTTTATTCGCTGTGTAGAAAAAGCGGTTAATTATATGGAAGATGGTAATGGTTATATTGTGGCCACTTCTTCTCCAGGATGTAATATGACGCAAACTCCAAAACTCTCTTATATTTTGCCAGGAACCGGTAAAACAGTAGTGGAATTTTTAACCAGATATTATGCCAAAATCTTAGCATCACGACAGATTACTGTTAATGTGGTTATTCCTGGATTTACTAAAACAGAAGCTTGGAATAGTGTCACAGCAAAATGGGGTGGAGTTGATGGTGAAATAACACAGCAAAGAATTAAAAAAACGCCGATGCAACGCTGGTGCTCTCCGACAGAAATAGGTCAAGTTGTCGCCTTTTTATGTTCTCCTAAAGCTGCTTTTATTACGGGAATTTCTCTGCCTATTGATGGCGGATTACATTTACAGTAAATTGATTGGCTGTTTGAAATTTAGGGATTACCAATCACTCCAAAATATCAGCAATTAAGGCTTAGATAGATACTTGAGCTTCTAATAATGTCCAAAAATAGCCATCAGGAGCAATAAAAGAAAAGCTTTTTTCTGTAAATTCATTGATAATTATATCTGTGACTTTTGTTGCTTCACTGTTACTCACTTTTTGATGATATGAGCCAATATCAGTAACTTTTAAAGTATATAAAGATGTTCCTAGACAACCAGGACGAGAATAAGTCTGTTTGTTATCCAAATTTCCTTCTAAACGTAACACTTCAATGTTACCTGAGTGAATTTGATTTTTTTCTTCTAAGTCATAACCAGGAGCAGTAAAATAAGTGTTAAACATTCTTTCATCCGGATTATCTTTTTTGACTTCCAATATGTTACGAGAAGCGACACTGTATCCACTTTCAACATTATCCACAGCACGAACTAATCCTAAGACTTGATCATAAAAATCTAAGGTTTCATCCTTACAATCAACAATGAGTCCAGCATGAATAAATTCAGATGCTTTAAAATGAGAATCTGGGTTAAAAATACCAGAATTAGGCCGATGATAATCATGGCGTTGAAAGATAACTTGTCGTGTTAAGGGTTGAATTAGAACCATTTCATGAACACAAGGATTAGCATCATAAAACGGCTGAAAATTTTCAGGACGATTAATTAAATTACGTTGGGGAGGAACATAATATATAGGAAGTCCCAAAGCTTGAGCATCTTCAGCATGATTAGCAACATTAAACACATCTAAACATAGCGCAGTTCCCCAACGACTTCCTACGACTTTTAAAGGACTTAATCCTAATCCCTCATTGATAGGGTTATCCCAAATCATCAGACGTAATAAACTTCTATCTGTAACCTTATTTTGAAGACGCAGAGAACGAACATTAGAATCAACTCCATACAACTTTTTAGCAGCTTCTACATTCAGCTTTCCAGAGAGATTAACTGTAAAGCCAAACTTTTCCCAATAGTCGATTACATTGCTTTCATCTACTGCTGTGATACCTATAACAATTTCATATAATCCGCTAATGGATGGATTTGTCATCTATTAATACCTAAAAAATCTATATCTACTATAATATAGTCAGCAATTTTTATCTGAATAATCTTATGAATCTACAACTTAAAAATTGGCATAATTTTTGTCGTTATCATACTGGAGATTGGAAGGGAAGCAAAAAACGCTATTCTCCACAGGGTAAAGTGATTAGAACTTGGGATGTGATTACTCATCTTCATGTTAATCAAGATCAAAGTGAAATAACCCATCAGGATGAATTATTTTATAGTGATGGAACGAATGAGGTTAAGAATTATGGGATCTATAAAAAACCTCAAACCAGTGCTTTATTTTTAGATAGTACATTTTGTTGGGGTTCTAAAATAGTTAAACCTGATGCCATTTTTATTTTTGAATTTGGGTTTAGACATGAAGATAAAAGAGTGCTTTGTTATTTTCGATATGATGAAACTGGAACACTGCAATATAGTTCAACTGGAATCGAATATTTGAATAATCAAGATACTCAACAAAATGAAAACAGTGATCCTGAAATTAAAAAAGCTGATCAAAATTGGATAGGAAGTTTACAGAAAATGACACCTGAAAAGGTAATTCATGAACCAATAAAAACTGAGTGGAAATCAATCAAAGAATTGAAAAAAGATTATTTAATACAAGACCTTGGTGATAATATTATCGCCACTTGTCCTAAAACAGTAGAGCAAAATAAATCATTTTTAATTGGAGTTGATTGGCAAATAAATGATAACTTACTACAACGAGGAATTGTATATTATCAAGCATCTGAGTTGAGTTATTTTACCGTTGAGACTTTTACATTTGTAGATTAAGTTAATTTAAAAATATAGTAATCAACTAAGTTAATTATGTCTGAGATTAAAAATTTTGTTCCTTTTACTTCATTATTAATA
>JASJEA010000227.1 GCA_030064935.1 Crocosphaera sp.
AGAAGGGCGAAACTTCTACCGTTGCTTGAGGGTTAAATCTGAAGTATTACGAATCGGTAGCTTTAGCTAAAACGGGTTGCTGTTTATCATTAGCAGCCACTTGAACTTTGCCATCTTCACCGATATCAACTACTGCGACATCGCCTTCGCCAACTCGTCCGGAAAGAATCTCTTCTGCTAAAACATCCTCTAAAAGACGCATAATAGCACGACGTAGAGGTCTTGCACCGTAAGCAGGGTTATAACCTTCCTCTACAAGACGTTCCTTGAATTTGTCGGTAACTTGTAGAGTAATCTCTTTCTCGGTTAACCGTGCAAACACTTCCTTGAGCAGAATCTCGGAAATCTCCTTGACTTCTTCCTTGTTCAACTGACGGAAGACGATAATCTCATCTAGTCGGTTGAGGAACTCAGGTCGGAAGTATTGTTTCAATTCTTCGTTAACTAAGTTGCGAATACGGTTGTACTGTGCTTCGGTTTGGTCGTCTTCAAACTCAAATCCGAGGCCACCGCCACCCTTCTCAATGACCTTAGAACCGATGTTAGAGGTCATGATTAATAAGGTGTTCTTGAAGTCCACTGTACGCCCTTTAGCGTCCGTTAAACGACCGTCTTCTAAGATTTGCAGCAGCATATTGAAGACATCGGGGTGTGCTTTTTCGATTTCATCGAATAAGACAACAGTATAGGGACGACGACGAACCGCTTCTGTGAGTTGTCCACCTTCGTTATAACCTACATACCCTGGAGGGGAACCAATTAACTTAGAAACCGTATGACGTTCCATGTATTCGGACATATCTAAGCGAATCATGGCTTCTTCTGACCCGAAGAAGTAGGTTGCTAAGGCTTTAGTTAACTCGGTTTTACCTACACCAGTAGGTCCAGAGAAGACAAAACTAGCGATAGGACGGTTGGGGTTCTTCAACCCGACTCTTGCCCGACGAATAGCCCGAGAAACAGCTTTAACCGCGTCTTCTTGACCGATCAAGCGTTGATGTAGAGTATCTTCCATGTGGAGAAGTTTTTCGGATTCAGTTTCCGTCAACTTGTTCACAGGAACCCCAGTCCAAGAAGCCACAATGTGGGCGATTTCTTCTGCATCCACAAAGGGTTCTTCGCTTTCTCCTTCTCCTTTCTTGGCGGTGGAAATAGAGCGAATTTGCTCTTTAATATCCATTTCTTGATCCCGCAATTCTCCCGCACGATCAAAGTCTTGGGAACGAACAGCATCATCTTTCTGCTTCAAAATCGTCCGCAGTTCTTTGTCTAATTCTTTAGCTGCAGGAGGCAGTTGAGAATTGATTAAGCGTACCCGTGATCCCGCTTCATCGATAAGATCGATGGCCTTATCAGGGAGATAACGGTCAGAAATGTAACGATCTGAGAGTTTGGCCGCTGCTTCTAGAGCCTCATCCAAGATTTTTAGCTTATGATGCTGCTCATAACGCTCCCGTAGACCAAAGAGAATTTCGATGGTTTCCTCTACAGAGGGTTCCCCTACCATTACGGGTTGGAAACGACGTTCTAGGGCCGCATCTCGTTCGATGTGCTTGCGGTATTCGTCGAGCGTGGTAGCCCCAATACATTGTAATTCGCCCCGTGCTAAAGCAGGTTTGAGAATATTGGCAGCATCGATCGCCCCTTCAGCAGCACCGGCACCGATCAGGGTATGAACTTCGTCGATTACTAGAATCACGTTTCCAGCTTGACGAATTTCGTCCATAATTTTCTTCAGTCGTTCTTCAAATTCCCCACGGTACTTGGTTCCAGCCACTAATAAACCAATATCGAGGGTAACGACTCGTTTTTCTTCGAGGATGTCAGGAATATCCTTGTTAGCGATGCGTTGGGCCAATCCTTCTGCGATCGCTGTTTTACCGACACCAGGTTCCCCAATCAGAACGGGGTTATTTTTTGTCCGACGGCCGAGAATTTGGATTACCCGTTCAATTTCTTTTTGTCGTCCAACAACGGGATCAAGCTGTCCATCGGCGGCCAACTGGGTTAAATTGGAACCGAATTCGTCTAAAGTAGGGGTTTTAGTGCGTCCTGGTGTACCGCCACCAGCGGCCACCTCTGCGGTTTCCCCTAATTGGCGAATGACTTGGGTTCTGACTTTGGAGAGGTCTACACCAAGGTTTTCGAGAACCCTAGCAGCAACACCTTCCCCTTCTCTAATTAAACCTAAGAGAAGATGTTCAGTCCCGATATAGTTGTGTCCTAATTGTCTAGCTTCCTCTAAGGAGAGTTCTAGAACTCGTTTTGCTCTTGGGGTAAAAGGAATTTCCACAGCGACGAATCCAGATCCCCGGCCAATGATTTTCTCAACTTCAATGCGAGCATCTTTTAGGTTAACTCCCATTGATTTGAGAACTTTGGCGGCTACTCCGGTTCCTTCACCGATGAGGCCAAGAAGAATTTGTTCAGTCCCCACGAAGTTATGACCGAGGCGACGCGCTTCTTCTTGCGCCAGCATTATTACCTTGATAGCTTTTTCTGTAAAGCGTTCAAACATATCTTTTTTTATCCATCACCTGTTGCTTGCCCTTGTTAGCTGATTTTAACACAGCTTTTTTGTCCTTATTATTAATGTTGGATTTTGTAGCATTAACTACTGTTTTCCAATTTTCTGTTGATTTTTTTCTGTTCATTCCTCCATTTATAATGTTTTAGGGTCAATTGTTTTTATGATTTTGACACAGAATTTTTGATTTGTTCGGCTAAATCATTAAGATTATCTAAATTTAACCGATAACTTAAGGGATGAGCAATGAGGCGAGCCGTACTTTGGAATAGGGTATCCACCTCCACGAGGCCATTTTCTTTGAGGGTGCGCCCTGTGGAGACTAAATCAACAATCGCTTCTGACATTCCGGTGATCGGTCCTAGTTCAACCGAACCATATAGGGGTATAATCTCCACCGGTAGGTCTAGCTGTTGAAAATATGTTTTAGCACAGTTTACAAATTTTGAGGCAATTTTGCTATTTGGTGGTAATTCTCTGGGGTTTTGGTAGGGGCTGGTTTTAGGAACGGCCACAGACATCCGACAACCACCAAAGTTTAAGTCGGCTAGATGGGCAACTTCTGGGCCTTTTTCTAGTAATAAATCGTAGCCTACTATGCCTAGTTGTGCTTGTCCATATTCCACGTAAACGGGGACATCTGTTGCCCTAACCAATAACCCTTGGGCGGTATTGGTGGGATCTGTTATTTGTAATTGACGGTTTTTGGAGTCTAAAAAAGCACTAAAATCTAATCCAATGCTTTTAAATAGTTCAATGGAATCTGATAATAATGCCCCTTTGGGGAGTGCAATGGTAATCATTATTGATAGTTTCTAGGAATATCTTTTATTCTATAGCAATTTCTATTGACTAAAATGAAAATTTTATATTTTTAAGAGAAAGATAATTATTAGAATTAGAGAGTTTATACTGTCCTTAAGATTCGCTTTTAAAATTAGTATTTTCTAACAATTTATTATTATTCTGTTAATTGCTGTTCATTAGTTTGACTGTTTGAAAATTTGGAAAGTAATAGAAGTAAACATATTTGGAAAACAGGATAGAGTATATAGTTAATTATTGGAAAGAAAACAATTGGTATCAAAAAACCTAGCGTACCTGTAATCACAGTAAAAATAATTGCACCTACCAGCATATTTTCTGCATCTTTTTTCTTAATGTATATCTCTAAAATTCCATAGCCCGTAAAGATAATCCCTAAAAAAGAACCAGTAAAAAACTTTAGAAAGGTTATTGATTCTACGAAATTAATACCTTTTTGGAAAAAGGTAACTATTTGTTGATAAAAAGGAAAATATTGTTGCGCAACAGTAGTAAAAAGCGATCGCCCTATTTTCAACATCAAAACCCTAGCACTAGATTAAATGAGATCATCTCTGGATTTTTGGGGCTGTTATTGTTGCGCAACAGTAGTAAAAAGCGATCGCCCTATTTTCAGCATCAAAACCTAGCACCCTTAGTAAATAAGATCGTCTCTGGATTGTTGGCACTGTTATTGTTGCGCAACAGTAGTAAAAAGCGATCGCTCTATTTTTAGCATCCAAACCCTAGCACCCTTAGTAAATGAGATCATCTCTGGATTGTTGGCACTGTTATTGTTGCGCAACAGTAAAAAGCACTCGTCCTATTTTTAGCATCCAAACCCTAGCACCCTTAGTAAATGAGATCATCTCTGGATTGTTGGCACTGTTATTGTTGCGCAACAGTAAAAAAGCGATCGCTCTATTTTTAGCATCCAAACCCTAGCACTAGATTAAATAAGATCATCTCTGGATTTTTGGGGCTGTTATTGTTGCGCAACAGTAAGAAAAGCGATCGCCCTATTTTCAACATCAAAACCCTAGCACTAGATTAAATAAGATCATCTCTAGATTTTTGGTACTGTTATTGTTGCGCAACAGTAGTAAAAAGCGATCGCACCATTTTCAAGCTCAAAACCTAGCACCCTTAGTAAATAAGATCGTCTCTGGATTTTTGGGGCTGTTATTGTTGCGCAACAGTAGTAAAAAGCGATCGCCCTATTTTCAACATCAAAACCCTAGCACTAGATTAAATGAGATCATCTCTGGATTTTTGGCACTGTTATTGTTGCGCAACAGAAAGAAAAGCGATCGCTCATTGCAAAATTATTTTCAGGTGAGCCAATAAGATGAAGAACTGTTTTTTGTTTTTCTTCTGAAAGGATTTCAAATTCCTATATTCTATTTATTATTCATTTCTAAGACATTTAACATCAATATGTTGAACATTTGCTTTGTCTGTACGGAAGTTGCGCCGTATTGTAAAACCGGTGGTTTAGGGGATGTAACTGAAGGTTTACCAGAAGAATTGGCCAAAATGGGTCATACCGTTTGTACGGTTGCACCTCGTTTTGACCAATATAAGGATGCTTGGGACACGGATATCCTTGAATCAGTCAAATATGGGAAGGAAACCACAAAAGTTCGTTACTTCCACTCCCATAAAAAAGGAGTGGATCGAATTTGGGTAGATCATCACGTTTACTTATCCAAGACACCCTTAGTAAACAAAAAGTTGTACGGTCCCAAAGCTTCCGTTGATTACATAGATAACGCCGAACGCTTTGCCATGCTCTCCCAGGCTGCTCTTGCTGTACCTTTACTCGTTCCCTTGGGTCCCGATGGTAGCAAAGGTCCGATGGGGGAAGATACCATCTTTGTCTGCAATGATTGGCACACCGCGCTTCTTCCCTTGTACTTGAAGGAATACTATCAATCCTATGGGACGTTTTTAAACGCTAAAACGGTCATGTTGCTGCACAATATTGCCTTCCAAGGGCGTTTCCCTATGTCAAAATTTGACGTTTTGAACTTGCCAGAGAAATATCTACCAGACTTGTCCTTTAACACACAATTTGCCCCTCCTCCATTGGACGAAAAGACAACCGAACCCATTACAGCCACCGAACCCATGCTGATGCTTAACTGGCTCAAGGCAGGCTTCTTAAACTGTGATCAGGCTGTGACGGTTTCCCCCAACTTTGCCAAGGAAGTTACATCCAATCCAGCCGGTGGGGTGGAATTGGATGCCATTGCTAAAGCCGTAGCTTTAACGGGTATTACCAACGGTACTAAGGTAGAAACCTGGAACCCCCAAAAAGATAAGTACATACCCGCAAACTATGATGCCCAGACAATGAGTGAGGGTAAGAAATTATGTAAAGCAACCTTACAACAAGAGTGTGGGTTAGAAGTCGATCCAGAGATTCCCCTCTTTGGTTTCATTGGTCGTTTGGAAAACCAAAAAGGTGCCGACGTGATCATGGCTGCCATGCCCCTCTTAGAAAAACTCAACTGTCAAATCATTGTCCTTGGTACCGGATCGCCAAAATTGGAAGAGCAACTCGAATCTATCGGCGAGAAGCACTCGTTTGCTAAGGGAGTCGCTAGGTTTGATCCTGAATTAGCTCACTTGATTACCGCCGGAGCCGACTACTGTTTGATGCCTTCTCGCTTTGAACCCTGCGGTTTGAACCAACTATATGCCATGATGTATGGAACAATTCCGGTGGTTGCCCCTGTTGGTGGGCTTGTTGATACTGTCCCCCCCTTATTCGGTTTTTTGATGGACAAGATTCCCATGCCAACAAAGCCTGGCGTTAAGGTTTCTGAAGAGCTTTTACAACAAGGAGTTGAGGCTATGATTGTTGGCATAAAAAAAGCTTTGGCAGAGTACGGTACGCCCCAGTTTGAAAAAATGCGTCTTGCCTGTATGGCCAATGATGTTTCCTGGAAAAAGCCTGCGGCTCAGTATGTCGATGTTTTTGAGAAGTTAATGGTTTCCAAGGTTTAGTATTAACCGAATGTCGGGCAGAATTCCCTATTCCTCTATAGGTTAGGGATGAATGCCCGACCAAAATATAAACGGCGTAGCCTCTACTTATTCTTGTTCTGTGCTATCCTGGTTACTTGTTGCGACCCCCCCGACCGACTAAGAGGCCACGCATTGCGTATAAAGTATCCCACATTCCGCACATCATTTGTCCCATAAAAAATTATGGCTTGGAACCCCGCTAGGGATGAGTGGGAAAACAGATGAACTGACGTTCG
>JASJEA010000062.1 GCA_030064935.1 Crocosphaera sp.
CATAAACCGCTTAATTATCATCACTACTTATTAAGAGGGTTGATTTTTTAGTCAACTCAGATTCTGAAACCGTTATTTGATCCGTTTTTTCCAACTCTTGTCACCCCGTCAAATCGGCAATAGTTAGTTATTACCACTTAACTTTAAATCCCCGCACTGGTAGTGCGGGGATTATCAAAAAAGGTTTCTACAGAAAAGATAAACCCCTAAGATAAGGGTTTAATATGATGGTTTAGCCAATGGGAAAGAAACAGGAGACAAGGGTAACAAAATTATCTCCCATAGCTGTGATCACTTGATGGGTAATGGGTAAACTATCCACCACCATTGCTGTACATAACAACATTAAGTAAAGGATAGAAAATTTAAACAGTGATCGGGCTTTATCTTTATCGAAGGGATCTTGTTTCAACAACCATGTTTTCTTGATAAACATAAAGCCTAAAATCACAGCTATTAGTCCATAAAGCCAACCAGAAACCGCAACAGGATAGACTAAGAGAAGGGTGCAAGGAATCACCAACAGGGTATACCACCAAATTTGACGCACCGTTGATTCTTCTCCTTCTACCACAGGCATCATAGGAACATTAACCTGAGCATAATCATCTTTGATCATCAAGGCTAAGGCCCAAAAATGAGGGGGGGTCCAGAGGAAAATAATGGCAAATAAAATCCAAGGGGCCCAGCTTAAATCTCCTGTAACTGCGGCCCAACCAACCAAGGGAGGAATGGAACCCGCAGCCCCACCAATGACGATATTTTGGGCACTGTTGCGTTTGAGAAAGTGGGTATAAACCAGCATATAGAAAACAATGCCAGACATGGCTAATAAGCCACTAAGGAGGTTTATATAGACAAGAAACAAACTAAAAGAGAGAATCCCTAAAACAAGGGCAAAAATAAGGGCATGACTCGACTGAACTCGGCCAGAAGGAATGGGACGCGCCCGAGTCCGTAACATTTCATAGTCAATATCTCGATCGTAAATACAGTTCATCACCTGTGCTGAGGCAGCCGCTAGGGTTCCGCCTATTAGAGTAATAAACAGTTTAAAAGACTCCACTTCTCCTCCTGAAGCGATCCACATGGAGGCAGCAGTGGTAATCAGTAAAAGAGGAATAATCCTCGGTTTGGTTAGTTGATAGTAACTTCTAACCACTTGTAAAAAGTTCTCGTTTCGACGGACAACATCAGTCCCAATCATTAATTCACACCAAATTCTGTTAATTGATAAGTTCGAGTGCCATGCACTAGGGAATAAGCAATTATTTGTCTTCTGCTAAACAAATCTCAGAATGATCTCCTCCTTGTTATCTGTTATTTTCTGTACAGTAGTTAGCATCTCGCATGGCTAAAGTTGTCAATGCTACTAAAGTGGCAAATAAAGCAGCCCCAACGGTATGATGAGTGACAGTTAAGGGTTCTACTTGTAGATGTAAGTAAAATGTGGCGACTCCCAATAAAATTTGTAAGAGGACAACACCCCCTACTATCCAAGCTAGTTTTCTTAAGGTAGGATGAAGGGCAGGGGTTCGCCAAGCCATGAAGACTACGGTTAATGTTCCCAAGGTTGCGGGAACAACTCCGATAATATGACTATTCATCACAGCGCAGAGTTGAGAACCTCCGAAGCATTGATGTAGGGCCCAACGGGAACCTACTAAACCCCCTAATAAACATTGGATGTACACTAAAATAGCAGCGCTTAGGCTTACCCACTTTAGTTTTCCGGCGGTGGTGGTGCCTTGATAGGGGGTGAGACAGAGGGCGATGATCACTAGGGTGGCAAAAAAGAGTAGGGCTGTTCCTAAATGAGCAGTGACAATGTCAAAGCGCAACATTTGGGTAACCGTTAGTCCCCCTAATATCCCTTGGAAGACGATTAAACCTAATGCACCAAGGCATGACCAAGGTAGCCACTTAGGGAGTTCTTTGCGAAACCACCAAGACAATCCCACTAAGGCTAAGGTACTCAGTCCAATTAGGGAAGCATCGAGACGATGAAACCATTCCAAGAACACTTGTAGGTTCATCTGTTGAGTGGGAACTAACTGACCATAACATAAGGGCCAGTCTGGACAAGCTAACCCCGCATTCATTACCCTAGTGGCACTCCCTACTGCCATTAATAACAGGGTGGCAATGGCTATTTTCCAGACAAGAAGTCTCATCCATTTTTGGACTTTTGGGGGATCACTGGGGGAGGTTATTTGTCCTGTTAGAACTGATTCTGTCATAGCATCCTATCACTTTATTAAACACATCTTGTTTTTGGCAAAGTGTTGACTTTGCTACAAAATTTTGTCTCTTTAAAAGCAGAGCTAGTCAGATTCTACTGAAGGGTTCAGGATTTGTGCCTTAATTTTTAGGAACTTTTCCTAATCTTTTGATTGGATTAATAATGAGTTTACTTAAGTTAACAATATAGACTATAAATTTAATTAATTCTTCACAAATCCTAGAGATGTGAATTTAACAGAATTCTTTTTCCGAGTTCCCGCCTAAAATCTAATCTGTGATTTTAGGCGGGCTATGATCAAGTGCTTACTTGATGTGATCACCATAGCTGAAAGTAGAAACTTCATCACCCTTATCATCTAAAAGGATGCCGGTATCACCGCTTTTTTTCCAAATCCCCCAATCCTGACCAAAGGAGAAACCCCCTGACTCTGGGTGAACTTGATTAGTGTAAACTTTAATAGTTTGGCCTGCTTGTAAATTAGTGCCTGTGGGAAAGACAAACTTTTTAGATTTTTCCAAGGATTTTATTTGCCAACCTGATAAGTCTATTATACTTGAACCTTGGTTACTAATTTCTATATATTGATCAGCCTTCTGAATGTCCCAATTACCATCATAAAAAATGTCAGCAATTCCGACTTTTGATGTATCAGAAATGGGAACCCCATCTACACTAATTGAATAGGTACGACTCCCAGAGCCTGACGGTGAACCAGAAAAAGAAGCACCGTAAAACCAAGATGATGTACCACCGGCATAATCAAAACTAACACATCCCTTTTGAGGACAATACCAGCCTACACAATCTCCAGCTTTCACTTCAATAGCATGAGACAAAATAAATGAATTTGATCCAATTCTGGCTTGTTCTGTATCACTTTTGTAAACAATAGACCAACCATTTCCAGATTTTCTGAAAATAACAAGTTGTACAGGTAATGCATTGTCTGCATAAACATCCCAAGAACTAATGTTTGCATCAAATTTAATAGGATTATTGGTATCAACCATATATAAATTACTAGCACTATCTGGTAGTTGGCGCTTAATAATTTGATTACCACCAATTACGAAGTCTTGAGTCATGAGAAAAGTCTCCTAGAAGTTGATCACTTGATTAAGAACTCGATTTGATTTTATCATCTTCATGGGGGCCAAGTTTGTTAAGGTTTTTTGATTTGTTGTTTGACCAATATTCTCTAATTGGACTCTATTAATCAGTTAACCATAAACCATCCATTACTCATTATCAATTACTGAATGACAAAAACTTCTTTTTCTAAGGTTTTTTGTACTTCGGTAGCTAGAGATTCAGCAATAGATTCAACATCTTTTAATTCTCCTAAAGGGCTCATCGGTATTTTCAGAGAAACTGCAACCCAAGGGATTCTTTTCTGACTTAATTGGGCTTTTTGATCAGCTAAAAACCAGCGAGAATTTCTATAGTTTCCACCCCCTGGCCAAGCGTACCATTGGAGTATACCATAGGTCTTTTTATTCCAAGCTTTAAACCAATGAGCCTTGACTAAATTCTTTGGGTTAGTTGATGATGGAAACTTTAGGGTTTGATGATTATCAGTTTTCCATTTTTCTAAACCTTGTAAATCAGCCCATTCTACTTCAGGACTATCTTGATAATATTTTTGTGCCTTTAAAGCAATGACAATGGGATCTTGTCCAGGTTTTTCTACCACTTGAAATGACCAGGGATAATTATTAAGTGGCACTTCCTTTTGTGTAATGGTTGTCCAATTTTCAAAGTTTAATTGAGTTTTAGGAACCTGTTTCATCTGACTAACTTCGGGAACACGAGGTAGATCAGACCAAGACCATTTGGTGGAAAAATAGCCAGGAATCGCTACAAAAATAATAGCTAAAGTAAGAAGGGCTAAGACAATTATTTGAGAAATTAATATTCCTTTTTTAGCTTTAGATATGTCCATTGTGGGAAGCATTTTCGTTATAAAACTATTGAGCAACAGTATCATCATTATTTTCCTGAATTAAGTTTAAACTTTCTTGAAAACGATTTAAGAGCCAATTAAGTCCGACAATGGTTGCTAACATTCCCACAGAATAAATATCCCCACCCCAACTGTCATGGAGGATATAAAAGGCTTGCTTCATGCCATTACCATGAAATATTGCAAGTAATGTATTGCGAAAGATATTAGCAGTAACACTAATAAAAATAGAGCCGGTTAGTAATGTAATGACTCGATTTCGATTATTTATATTACCAGTCCAATGTAATAATAATAAAGCAACATAAAGACTGGTGAATAGCATCTTTAAGCCAGCACAATAAGGGGCTACTTCCACAGGAATATTATTAACATAAAGATAAATTCCATCTACTTGCGAATCAATTCTGAACTGTTGCAATAAAAAGTGAGCCACACTAGCAATAAATTTTTGTAACGGTAGAGTGTAAGGAGTAATTAAATAGGGAACTGAGTTAGGGGTTCCTAGGAAGATCAAAAGCAAAGGAAATCCGTTTAGTTTTAATCCAGGAATTCCCTTTAGCCAAACCATGATTCCAGTGAGCATGATTGGAAAAGATAGAGAAGTTAATTCTCTGGTTCCTGTGATGTATAAAGTGAGTGCCAAGGCGATTAAAAATCCTCCTAAGGGATGAATTTTATTGGGTAATTTTTGCCATACTTGACGATTTTTGAGAAAAATAAGATAAGCAGCATAGGGGAAGCCAATAATGGCATGGCTAAAATATTCGTGGTCAATATTAATACTTTTATTGAGCCAACCATCGTACCAATGTCCCAGAATAGGAACGTATAAAATAGCGAGGAACGCTAGGATCAAAACATTCCCTAAATTTCGTTCTAAAAAAGGGGTTATTTTTGAAGTTGCTTGCATAGTGAGTTACCCATTAATGTTAGTTTAAATGATTTTAAAAATGGAGATTTTTAACCTTATGCTTGAATTAAAGATAATTGTTCAACCACCCAAGAAATTTGTTCTGAGGTGATACCAGGATACATTGGTAAAGATAAAATGCTATGGCAGAGCATTTCCGCTTGAGGAAAATCTCCCAATTGATAGCCTAAACTTTTGTATCCAGGTTGTAAATGACAGGGAATGGGATAGTGAATACCTGTTTGAATGCCTTTTTCCCCTAAAATGTCTTGCAGCCGATCACGGGATACAGAATATTCTGGCTTAACCCGAATAACATAGAGATGATAAACATGACCCTCTTGGCTAACATTTTTTATGGGAACGATAGTCTGAGCCTCTAATGATTGTAATGCCTGATCATAAATTTGTCCTGCTTGATTTCTCAATTGATTCCATTGAGAAAGATGGGGGAGTTTGACTTGTAAAATAGCTGCTTGCAACGTATCTAAACGGCTATTCATACCCACTTGGGTATGATAATATTTTTTCGGTGCGCCATAGTTGCGGAGACTACGCAAAGTTTGGGCAATGTCTTCATCTTTGGTAATTAGGATTCCTCCATTGCCAAAAGCTCCTAAATTTTTACTAGGATAGAAACTAAAAGCTGCAGCCATTCCTACTGCTCCTGCTGTATAGCCTTCTCTTTGGGCTAAATGAGCCTGTGCGGCATCTTCAAAGATGATGATATTATGACTGTTGGCAAAATCAAGTAACTGAGTTGGGGAAACCATTTGACCGTACAAATGCACCGGAACAATGGCTTTGGTTTTTGGGGTGATGGCTTTTGCTGCTAAGTTTAAGTCAATCAGGGCGGTATGGGGATCACAATCCACTAAAATCGGAGTAGCACCGGCTTGAATTACTCCCATCACTGTGGCAATAAAGGTATTTGCCGGGACCAGTACCTCGTCTCCTTGAGTAATACCACAAGCTTTTAAACCTAGAGCGATAGCATCAGTGCCAGATGCAACTCCTACGGCATAATCAACCCCAGATGCTTGCGCAAATGCCTCTTCAAATTGTTGTAAGCTTTTTCCTAAGACAAAGTCGCCCCGTTGGATAACGCTGGCGATCGCTTGTTCGATTTCCCCTTGTATGGGTTGATGTTGTAGACTTAAATCGACAAATGGGACAGTTTTGTTAGATATGGTCATTGATAGTTGGTTTATTAAAAGAAAACTTCGACAGGTTGTTGCCTAATTTTAACCTAAGTTATCTTTTCCCATCTGTCTTGACAATGAACCCAATCATTAATTAATTTTTCCTAAATATTTGCTTAAGTAAGGAGAGAACACCTCGTAAATTAAGGTTAGTGGTTTGCGATCGTGCCAAAATAGATAATGTCTTCCCCAGAAGGGGCCTTTCTCTTGAAATGCCTGTTCAAGTGCCGAAGAATGACCGTAATAAATGCCTTGAATATCACGATATAATTCTGTGTGGAGTCGTGATAAACTCTCCCAGATGGGTAAGGACCGATTTTGTAGATATTCGTCTACATGGTTAGCATCCCACCAGGAGGTGGCATAAGCGAGTCTTTGTCCTGATGCGGTGCGTAACCATACCTGTCGTCTTAAACGGGGTTCAAGAATAGTTTCAACCTGGGGTGGCGCACCATCATCTTCGTTACCGATAGGAGACATATCGATGAGATCCACTTCTGTTTTTTGTCTGGTCAACAGTTGTAAGTGACGAGTTGGGGAACCATCTCCCAATAATAACATTTGCCAGGCAGGGGGCAGCTTTTCGTGGGAGAGTCCGTATTTAACTACGTTTTCGTCTCCTTCCCAGATAATATCTAGGGCCTGCCATTGATGGGCTAAAGTGTTTTTTTGATAGGGTTTCAAGTTAGCTGTCAAGGTTCTTAATAAAACTTCATGTATCTTTAAGTTTCATGATAACAAAACCTTGGAAACTTATAAAAGGTTATCCCTATGCTAAAGATGCTTATAGATTTTGGGGTGATGTTGTCAGTGTTTCTACACCTTTCTCCGAAAATAATACGGGAGCATGAAAGCCATTGTCTTTTAAGCGATGGGTGAAATGCGACTCGATTGGTTTTAAGCAATGGTATCTTTCTCATCCACTTAAAATTATTAACCCTTAAACCAGAAAACGTTGAAATGTTTGGATTTATACCTTTAAATAAACCGTCTGGTTTAACGTCTCATGACTGTGTTGCCAGGGTAAGACGAATCCTCAAAATAAAAAAGGTTGGCCATGGAGGAACTCTCGATCCAGCAGCAACAGGAGTATTACCCATCGCTGTAGGAAAAGCTACCCGTTTATTACAATTTTTGCCCGAAAATAAGGCTTATGATGCTAAAATTCGCTTCGGTGTGCAAACAACTACTGATGATTTAGAAGGGGAGATTATTAAAAGACAATCTGCACTTCATATAACCCTAGCATCGCTTGAACCGCTATTAGAGGAGTTTTTAGGAGAAATTGAGCAAATACCACCCATGTACAGTGCGATTCAAAAAGATGGAAAAAGGTTGTATGAGTTAGCAAGAAAGGGAGAAACGGTTGAAGTTCCTGTAAGAAAGGTTAAAGTTGATAAAATTGATATCTTAAACTGGTATCCTGGTGAGTTTCCTGAATTGATACTCAATATTCAGTGTGGACCGGGGACTTATATTCGGGCTATCGCCAGAGATATGGGAGAAAAATTAGGGGTTGGGGGGACATTAGCTGGCTTAACCAGAACGGAAAGTTGTGGTATGAGACTATCAGAAACAATAACATTAGAAGAAATCAAAACACAAATTGAAGAGGAAAAATTTTCCTTATTACAACCCGAATTATTGTTACAACATTTACCTGAAATTACCCTTTCCAATGAAGAGAGTCAACGCTGGTGTCAAGGACAAAAAATTGTTATAGATAGGGACAATATTGATGCTTCTGGGGATGTTATTCGAGTCAATAACCAAGCTGGAGATTTTTTAGGAATGGGTTTTGTAACTTTGATAGATAATTATTACTTACTCAAACCCAAAATTGTTATTCATTAATATTGCGCTACAGTACCAGTTCTCAAAATTAGTGCGATCGCTTCATTTACTCTAGTGCTAGGGTTTTATATTGGAACAACCATGAGAGTTTTAACTGTTGCGCAATAGTACCAGTTCTCAAAATTAGTGAAATCGCTTCATTTACTCTAGTGCTAGGGTTTTACCTTGAAACGACCATGAGGGTTTTAACTGTTGCGCAACAATAACAGTTTTAGGGAGGAGATATTTGTCTTCTCTCTGTTATATAACCTGTTACAACAGGTTATAAAGGTTTAGGTTTAACTGTTGCGCAATATAGCAATAGACATTTTTGTTAGGACATTGACAAACCCTGAAACCCTTTTCTGATCTACTTTTGCCTTTTGACTTTTGCCTTTTGCCTTTCGCGTAGCGGTATAGTACGAGTCCCAAAATTAGTGCGATCGCCTGATTTACTCTAGTGCTAGAGTTTTATATTGGAACAACCATGAGAGTTTTAACTGTTGCGCAATAGTACCAGTTCTCAAAATTAGTGAAATCACTTCATTTACTCTAGTGCTAGGGTTTTACCTTGAAACGACCATGAGGGTTTTAACTGTTGCGCAACAATAACAGTTTTAGGGAGGAGATATTTGTCGTATTTTAAATAAATAGTTGATAGAATCTTGATTTTTTTTATTTATATCAATCATGATACTGTTCTTTAATGATTGTTATAATAACCTATACCTTTTGTAACCTGAGTTCAATAGAAGGCAACTTATAGACAGTTGACTCTTTCTTAGAAGTCTTAAAATTTGATCTTTTGTTTAAAAATCATAACTCCGAACTCAGGTTATATCACTTATTGCTGAGAATACTGTTTTAATAATTGAGAAATTTCTGGATTATAAATCCGTAAATAATTCCAATAATTACCAAATACAGATTCCACATAGCCTTTTGTTTCTCGGAAAGGTATTTTTTCTACAAAAACATCAGGATCACTTACCCGATATCTTCTCACCCATTTAGATACATTTCCTGGACCTGCATTATAACTAGCGATCGCTAACAAAGAATTATTACTGTATGTATCATGGGTATAATTTAAGTACCAAGTACCTAAATTAACATTATCATTGGGATTAGTTAAAGAATAATCTTGTAGATTAATTTTATTAGCCACCCATTCTCCCGTTGCTGGCATAACCTGCATTAAACCCGTGGCACCCACAGGGGATTTAATTTCGGGTTCAAAACGGGATTCTTGACGCATTAAAGACGTTACTAATAAAGGATTTAATTGGCGTTGTTGTGACCAATCGATGATGGTACTGTAGAAAGGAAAAGGGAATAAAGCTTGCCAATATTTATCAGTTTTTCTCAATGCTTGCCATTCCTTTTCCTGTTCGGGATCATCCTTTTTTTGGAGTCCCCAAACCTGATTAATACCTTGAAGATTTTTGCCTTGAACTAACTTTAATAGGGCATCCGTAAATCCTTCCTTGACGGTTAATTCTTGGCGATCGCCTATCTCCCCTTGAAATAAGGTGATGGCATCCCCATCCTGTCCTAAACGATACAATTCTTGGAACATTTCCGAACCGGCAGGGGGCAAAGGACGAACCCCAGGTTTATCCACTTTGGGCATTACTTGACGGACATTATTAAAATTACCTACATTCCAGCCTAAATGAACGGCGGATCGCCAGGCATAATAAGATTGAGGATGACGGGCTACAACGTGCTTGAATGCAGCTTCGGAGTCTTGTATCCGTCCTAGTTGTTGGGCCCATTTCCCCACCCAAAAGGCTGCTTTAGGAGCAATGGAACTCTCAACATTGTTGGTGGTAATAGGTTGAGCCCAGGTCCAAGCTTTGAGGGCATCACCTTGTTGGGCGGCCCTTTGAGCTACTTGCCAACGATATTCTGCGGTTGCATCGGCTTTGGGATAATCGGAGAGAAGAGTTTGACGAACTTCTGCTGCTTCGGCCTTTCGGTTTAACTTATCCAACAACTCAGCCTTATCAAGAAGGGCTTCTGGGGCTTGTTCAGGGAATCTTTGGATGATTTCGTTGAGATAACTAATAGCTGTTTGAGGAGGGGATAACTGTGCCAGTCGTTTCAAACCAGTCGCTGTTTCTGGGGCTTGTGGAAAGCCAAACATCAATGTTCTATAAGCAGCAATCACTTCATTTTTATTGTTGCCTTGGGGTTGTACCTGTTGTCCCCTGGCAATGCGGTAATAATTTTTTGGAGTTTTCGGTGCTTTTTTATAGGCCAACGCTGCTTTATAATACTGATTTACCGACCAATAACCATCGGCAATTATCTGCCAGTCTTCGGGGGTTAATTGTTGAGGATACTCATTAACCAAGCGATCGCGCATCGCATTCGTTGATGGCTCGTTGGCCGCATATGTGGCTAAGGATAATAATAGTTTAGGTTGTTTGGGGTTTTCTTTTAATCGTTCCCGAATTACCTTTTGAATACTAGGGTGTTGAGGAAAGTTAGTAATGCCTTGATCCCAATATTGAGCATCATATTTTCCAAGTTGATAGAAGGCTTCAGCCGAAGCTAAGGAGTCAGGATGGGTTTCAATAAGTTTTTGCCAAGTTTGTTGGGCTAAGGCAGTTTCGTTAGTTAATTCGTAGCCCCTACCACGTTTGAGGAGAATATAGGGAACTAAGGTGGGGTATTCTTTTTCTAACCCTTCTAGTTGCCGCAAAGCCGGACCACCTTCGTATTTTTTAAGGAGATCGTTGGCCAGTACGTAACGGGCGCGACTTCTTTCGAGGGAAAGAATTTCGGAGGAAGCAATTTCTTGTAATGTTTGTTGTCGTTGTTCGGCCGGAATTTCAGCTAAGGTTAAAACAACAGAAGGCTTGTTGATGTCTTCTTTGAGGGTTGTTTCGATTTGAGTTTGTTGTTTTTGTTCTAGCCATTCTACCACTCTAGGGGCAATAGTAACTGTAGCTATTGTACCCAGTAATAATACGCTAGAAACAAGAACAAGAGGACGTTTATCTTTAAGTGGCTTAAGCATTCCATTCCCACACGCAACGTTTTAAGGTTACATTATAGTTCAATTCATTCATTTTCAAGATTTCATTTCTGTGTTTTCCGATCTATCAAGGGTTGCATCAACACTGTTTAAAGACCAATAATATTCTGTGGGGATATGGGTTTGTTGACAAATGGCTTCGAGTTGTTTTTGTTGCGCCCTGGCCTTACGTAAGGTGACGATCAATTGTTGTACTTGTTGTTTTAAGTGGGGTTCTTCATAAGTCATAGCTAGGGTTTTACGCTCTAGCAATTGTAATAGTAATTCGTAATGAACAAGAGAGGGAAGAGGAAGGGGTTTCATCAGAATTATCAATGATAGGGTAATTAAAAGCTGAAATTTACTGCTGATCTCCACGTTCAACTATGACATACTCTGCAAGACGAAAAACTATGTCTAGTTTTATTTTTTAGAGAAAGCTTATGAGGTTATGATGCTCCAAAACCCTTAATTGTTCCGATTTTTAGGGTAATCTATACCATGTCCCATACTTGTGAGGTGAAAAATTTTTGAACTTTGGCAGTTCGGAGTTCGGAGTTCGCGAAGAAGACATCGGTTTACCTTATGAGAGTGAGAAACGCTATATATAGGGGAATGTGAGCATCTTGCTCACTATGCCAATAAGAGGGGAGATTGATTTTGTCTCATTTTTATTTGAATTAACTATAATGCAAGGAAAAATAGAAACTGTAGAAACACTAGGGAAAATGTCTCTACAGTTGCGAATTAGTTGAAGGAGTAAATGATGGTCGCGTTTATTTTTTAGGGGGTAACATAACTGTGTCGATGACGTGAATAATGCCATTACTGGCTTTGATATCAGCTTTTATCACCACGGCTTCGTTGACTTTAACAGCTTCTCCTAACTTAATTTTAACGGGACTACCCTCAACGGTTTTAACTTCACCGCTTTCTAGATCACTAGATTCCACTACACCAGAAACAACATGATAGGTCAAAATTGCAATCAATTGGTCTTTATTTTCTGGTTTGAGTAATTCATTGAGGGTATCTTCTCCAAGGGCAGCAAAGGCTTTATCTGTAGGAGCGAATACGGTAAATTTACCATCTCCAGATAAGGTTTCTACTAAGCCAGCAGCTTTTACGGCTGCGACCAAAGTATTGAACTCTCCAGCCCCCATGGCTGTTTCTACAAGGTTCATCTTTTCTTGGCTGGATTCCATGACTTCGGTTTCCATGTGTTTGTCTGACATTTCTGTGTGTCCGTCAGCTATGGCCGGAGAAAGGGAACAAAAGGTTGCCATTAACAATCCTGTTAATAAAGAGGTGCTTTTTAAGGCTTTGGTTAAAGTGAATTGCTTAATCATTGTTTTCTCTATTGCGATGACAATTGACTGAATTGTTGTCCACGTTTACATATCTTAACAATAAAAAGTTAAGATTTCGTACATTCCCTTGACAAAAGTTCAGAACATTAAGCTTTTATTAGTACATATATACTGGTTTATGAGCAAAAAAATACAAACCTATTGATGCCAATAGGTTTTTTTCTAGGGATTCATCATTATTAATCCCCAATAGTTAAGAAGACTAATTATGAGAAATTCGGGCTTGTTTTACCATATCAATTAAAGTGTGATGAGCATCTTCTGAATCTTTTAAAGTATGAGCGAATGGGACACGAATTGGCTTAGTTTCTCCGTTGATTACAACAGATAAATTCATGCCTTGGGGATCGATAGATTCCATTTGAGCGGTTTCTGTTTCTGGAAGATTACCAAATACTTTAGCGTATAAAACAATAGCGTTTTGGTGATCTTTGTTCATATGTTGACAAATGCGATCGCTCACAGCAGGGGTAATAGGATCAGACATAAGTTTAAGCTTGAAAACATTGATGACAAAATTTAATAATATCAGATAAATGCTCTGTCTGTTGTGGGTAATTCAAGGAGGTTCTTTTGATTGTAATCAAAGGAATCTCTAAAGCATTAGCTACTTGACGTTTTATGTTTTCTCCTCCTTGTTTTCCTGATGCTTTGGTTACGACTAAATTAATTTTCCACTGTTGCCATAATGCTTTTTCTAATTCTAAGGTAATGGGAGGACGCAACAAAATTAATTTATCCTCAGAAAATCCTGCTTTTAAAGCTATTTCTAGGGACTCTAACTTAGGCAGAATACGAGCATATAAGACAGATTGCTGATGCCATAATTTGAACTTAGACAAAGCTCGACATCCTACTGTTAATAAAACTCGCTGATTTCTTAAATAATTTCCTGTTATTAACTCATCGAAACTATCTAGATAAATTGTTTGAGGGTTATGGTTTAAACTCGGTCTTTCATAACGCAAATAAGGAATCGATAAAGACTGAGCCACATTCATCACTTGCTGAGATATGGTGAGGGCAAAAGGATGAGAAGCATCAATAATACCGTTAATGGTTTCTCGAATACAGAACTGCCGAATGGCAACAGTATCTAATTTACCTACTCTAACCCTAATCTTAGAATGATGTGGATAAAGAGACTTGGCTGTAGGAGTTGTCACAGTAACAACGCAGGGAAAGTTATGAGAAGCGATCGCCTCGACGATCATAGCACTATCTCCTGTTCCACCGATTAACCAAAGTTTAGTTGTTTTGTCCACCGAAGGTTTAATACTTTCGTCCTTTCAAGGCTTTAGTAAAGTTTTGACGATAAGAGGTATTAACACTTAGTAACACAGGCCACAAAAGGGCCAACATCAATTTAGTCGGTAACTGACGATTAAAATTGGTCAAATTATAACCTGAGATAAATTTCCAAATTCCCAAGAGGTAAATTCCTAGAAAAATGAGACCAATTAAGTTAGTCATATTTAATCCTCATAATGTTAGTTGGCAATATCTACCTCCAATTTTAATCCATCTTCTTGTTTTTCGCTTCTCAGGAGGTAGAATTTCTTGGGTTAGGGTTCAACAGTCGTTCAATCCTACTTTTGTCTTTCTCTAATGATTATATCTTCTGCCCATTTAGGCTCTTTTGTAAAGATTATATCAATTATTAAATCAGGGTACTTTTGATAGATGACTCTGCTGACTTCCTCTCTAATATCATCTAATGCTTCAATGCTGCTTAAAGTAAATTCTTGAGGTAATAGCCAATAAATACTAATAAATATAGTATTTCCTATTTGTGTCATTCTTAACCAATGCTTTTCTAGGGCAAAAGATTGGGCTGTTTTTTCAAATAATTGGGTTATTTCTTGTTGAATATTCGCACTGGGAGAAGCTAATAGTAGCTGTTTTAAACTATCAATAATAATTTTAACTGGCACAGGGAGGGTAATTAAGACTAAAAGAATAACTAAAGTAGAATCAGCATAAGGAATAAACCAAGATAAAGAACTATCTCTTATAAACATAATAACAAAGAAAGCTACCCCAACACATAAACTAATCAATCCGTTAATCAACCAGTTTTTAGCATCAACTTCTATCATCAGTGAGCGGGTTTTTTGAGCAATTTTTTTTTGAATTAATGCAGTTATTAAACACCCAGCAGCAGCAATTAAGGCATAAATTACAGCTAAATTAGCATTGAGGTTTCTACCACCGTGTAAAATAGCACTAATGGCAGAGGTTAAAGCAAATAATGATAAGAGAAAAATCAATAGTCCTTTAAAAAGATTAACTAAGGGAATAAAACTTAGATAACCAAAGTTAAAATATTTATTCTCTGGTTGTTTTTGTAACCAAGCTACCCCAAGGGTAATCAAGGCCATAATAAAACTAACAACATTAAAAAAACCATCTAACAAAATGGCTTCTGATTGAATCAAGATACCAAAACTGATGCCTAAAACTGACATGAATAGAGTTACAAATATTGATAAATTAAGCCCAAAGTTCTCTATTTTTCTGCTGTTCATTTTTCTTGAATTTTACAATACTCAGACTTAAAATTAAAGTTAGGGAAAAGAGAAAATTTTAGGAAAACAAAAAAAGAGATCCTAACCAATTTTGTTTTTCATTAAAAAAAAATCCAGTTTCTTGCTGTCTTTTTTGGCTTTCATTAACTATTACATTATCCATCCATTTTCGAGTTCCAAATGATTGACAAGCAACCTCAGCTACTTCTGATGCTTTTGCCAGAGAATCAATAAAATTATGTCTCAAAATAAAATGACAAAAAGACCCATGAAAAATATCACCAGCACCCAAGGTATCAACAGCATTAATCTCAGAAATTTCTATACTACCGAACTTTTCTTCTGTCCAATATTTAATAGGATTTTCTCCATAAGTAATGGCAATGTTAGGAATATCAAATTGCTTGAGATAGTTGAAAACATCGTTACTATCATAACAATTCGGAGGATAGAAATTGGCAGAACAAATAACATAGTCAACATAGGGTAAAACTTTTTCAAATCCAGGTTTCCAACTCCCCCCATCAACAACAACAGGAATACCTCTAGCTTGGGCTTCTTGGGCAATTATTGCACTGACCCCCATCTGATGTCCATCAATTAAAATGATATCCATATCCTGTAAAATTTCTAAGGATAATTTACCAGCTTTAGCCTGAGATTTAGTGGTATTAATGGAAATAACTGCCCTTTCTCCTGTCAGTTTGTTAACAATAATTGAAGAGGTAGGAGGAGGATCTTGATGATAAGGAGAAAGATCAAAAACACTCAAAGAACAATCTTCTAATTCTGCACAAATAAGTTGACTAATGGGATGATTGCCAATCATACTTAAAAGAGTGCCTTGATGCCCAAAATGCTGAAAGGTAATGGCTGCATTCGTCGCCGGGCCCCCTGCGGCAATGGTTTGATCAAGTGCGACAAGTTTTTCATTAGAATGGGGAAAGTGATCAGCAAGATAAATGATATCGAGAGTCGTTAAACCGACAAATAATCCATTCATGACTAATAATTATAATGAACAACGAAAGTTTACAGCAGGGAACACTTTACATTGTAGGAACGCCCATCGGAAACTTAGAAGATATTACCCTTCGAGCACTCCGAATTTTAAAATCAGTTAATCTTATCGCCGCAGAAGATACCCGTCATACTGCTAAACTTTTGCATCATTTTCAGATCACTACGCCTCAGATTAGCTACCACCACCATAATCGCACAGCTCGTCAAACTGAATTGTTAAACTATCTTGAAGAAAGACAAAGCATTGCGTTAGTAACAGATGCGGGAATGCCTGGTATTTCTGATCCCGGATATGATTTAATTAATGCTTGTATTATAGCAAGTATTCCTGTCATTCCCGTTCCTGGCCCAACTGCTGCCATTACTGCCCTTTCTGTTTCTGGTTTGCCTACGGATCGCTTTATTTTTGAGGGTTTTTTACCCCTCAAACAAAAAGATAGAAGCGAACGTTTAAATCAATTAATGATAGAAACTCGCACTATTATTATCTACGAATCTCCCCATCGTTTATTAAAAACTTTATCAGATTTTCAGGAAATTTTTGGTGATAATCATCAAATTACAGTAGGAAGAGAATTAACTAAAAGATATGAGCAATTGTGGAGAGGAAACCTAAAAGATGCTATATCATACTATCATAATTCTCAACAGATTAAAGGTGAATTTACCTTAATTATTGCAGGTTGCTCTCAAAGTCATTTTCTTGAGTTAACTACGGAACAATTGAAGACAGAATTAAGACAATTATTAGATAAAGGAATGACGCGCTCACAAGCGAGTCGTCAGTTGGCAAAGGTTACAAACTTTTCCCGTCGTCAAATTTATGATTTATCTTTAGATAATTAAGTAAGCAAAATTAAGATGCTCAAAAAACTTTTCTTCAGCAGTTTATTAGTAATTATTCCGTTTTATTTAGGAAGTTGTACAAGCCAAAAAACTATCTTATCAATTTCCAGTGGTTCGGATGGAAGTGGCTATCAAAGAATTAGTTCTCAAATTAAATTATCAGCCGATACAATAGAACAAATTAAAGTTACTGATCAATATAATTCTCAAGGTTCACAACAAAACCTACAACGTTTATTAAATAAAGAAGTGGACTTTGCTATCGTACAGTTAGATGTAGCCAGTGAAGCCATGAAGGAGGGCAAAGTTAATACTTTATTAGTCTTAACTCAGGAATATTTGCACATAGTAACCAAAGCTGATTCTGAGATTGAAACTTTAGCGGATTTACAAGGAAAAAGAGTTATTGTTGGGGCAGAAGGTAGCGGAATTTATTTTACAGCTAAGCGAATTTTTGAAGCTAGTAATATAACAGTTACAGAAGTAAAATCGAATGACGATAGACTAAATAAGCTAATTAATAATGAAGTTGATGCCTTTATTTATGTTGGACCTTTAGCTACCAGTAAAAGTTTTAAAAAGGAATTAAAGCAGTCTCCAAAACTGCGTTTTCTTCCCATAGATTCTAGTTTAATTAATTATTTAACTATTCAATTTCCTGAGTCTTACCAAGGTAAAATTATTCCCCAAGGAACCTATAAACCTTTACCAGAATTACCGAATCAAGACTTACTAACTATTTCAACACCTGGGGCATTAATTACTCGTCCTGATGTCAATCAACGCAAAGTTTCTTTATTGACATGGGCGATTATTTCTAACTTTCGTAAATATGCTCCTTTCTATCCTGAATTAGCTTCTCAACAAGATGCTAAACTGTTAACAGAAGGTTTAATTTATCTTCATCCTGGGGCACAACAAGTATTTAATAATGGTGATCCTAGAGTGGCATGGCAACGTTATTTACAAGAAAATAAGCCTTTACAAGCTGCTTTTATTATGTTAATTAGTACCAGTAGTATTGGTTTTTTAATCCGTTGGTGGCGAAAAAGAAAGCAAAAAAATCTGCTCAAAGCTAACCTACAAACCATTCATGAATTAAGACATTTTTTAGATAAAAATCCTCAAAAAGCAAGGGAAGAAATTGAAGATTTACGTCAAAAATATCGTTTAATGTTAATTGATGGTCAAGTAGCACCAGAAGTTTATGAACAAATTGAAAAAATGACACAAATATTCTCAGAGCAGTGTGAGAGATGGCAAGAAAAACAGAGAGAATCATCTCGTAATCAAATCTTAAAACTGATGGATGAATGGAGTAAACAACTACCAGAAAATTTATTTGTCAGACACGAACAATTACAATCTAGTCATCCTCAATATCAAGAGATGTTGAAAACTGGACAATTAGACTTACAAACTTATTTGCAAATGATTCAACTTACTTTAACCTGGACAAAATTGCTTCCCTTAAGTGAATCAAAAGATAATAAAAGTCAGCTAGAAAATTAATCAACATAATATTTAAAAGACTATGTTACTATTCATATGTCGAGGATAAATACTGTATGCTATCAATTTCATCTCACCTGAAAGAAAAATTATCCCAACCCTTAATAATAGGTTCTGTTGAAGTGAAAAGTAGAGTTTTACAGTCTCCTTTATCAGGGGTAACTGATTTAGTTTTTCGTCGTTTAGTTAGACGTTATGCCCCTAATTCTATGATGTATACTGAGATGGTAAGTGCCACAGAAATTCATCATTTAAAACAACTTCCTAAGCTTATGGAAATTGATGCTAATGAACAACCGATTAGTATTCAATTATTTGATTGTCGTCCAGATTTTATGGCAGAAGCAGCACAAAAAGCAGTATTAGAAGGTGCAAAAACAATCGATATTAATATGGGTTGCCCTGTTAATAAAATAACTAAAAAAGGAGGAGGATCTTCATTATTAAGACAACCAGAAACAGCAACAAAAATTGTTGAAGAAGTTGTTAAAGCTGTTAATATTCCTGTAACCGTAAAAACTAGGATAGGCTGGAATGATAATGAAATTAATATCTTAGAATTTGCTAAAAAAATGGAAGATTCTGGTGCTTCTATGTTAACCATTCATGGTAGAACCCGCGCCCAAGGTTATACAGGTAATGCCCGTTGGGAGTGGATTAAAAAAGTCAAAGAAGTTGTCAAAATTCCAGTGATCGCTAATGGAGATATTTTCTCTCTTGAAGCGGCTATCAACTGTTTAGAAATAACAGGAGCAGATGGTGTAATGTGTTCTAGAGGAACCTTAGGTTATCCTTTTTTAGCGGGAGAAATTGACTATTTTTTTCGTACAGGAAATTTATATCCCAGTCCAACTATAATCGAAAAATTAGAATGTGCTAAAGAACATTTACAAGGTTTATGGGAATATAAAGGAAAACGAGGTATTTATCAAGCCAGAAAACATCTTAGTTGGTATTGTAAAGGATTTCCTGGCGCATCAGAATTGAGAGATAAAGTATCTCGTATTGAAACAGTTGAGGAAGGTTATAGTTTATTAGATAAGGCTATTGAATGGAGAATTGAGAATTGAGAATTGAGCAGTTATTCCTAGTTGTTGTCTCCTTCAAAATCTGTTACTTTATAAACGCTGAAATTTGATTCTAGGTAATAAATTAATGTTAAAAAATGAAACTATTACAATGATAGTTAAGGAACAATATCAATATTTCTTGTCAGGAAGAACACAAAGTATTATATTTCGTAAGCAACAGTTAAAAAAACTGAAACAGTTAATGATTGATTACGAAAATGAAATATCAGAAGCTTTATATAAGGACCTAGGTAAATCTCAATTTGAAAGTTACTTAGCAGAAATTAGAATAATAAAAGAAGAAATTAATTATGCTCTAAAACACCTCAAAAAATGGCTTAAGTCTCGCTCTGTTTCTACGCCCATTGAACAATTTCCTGCTACTGCATTTATTCAGCCCCAACCTAAAGGTGTTGTGTTAATTATTAGTCCTTGGAATTATCCCTTTTCTCTTGCTGTACTACCATTGATAGGAGCGATAGCTGCTGGAAATTGTGCTATTGTTAAACCTTCAGAAATAAGTATTCATACTTCCAAACTACTCGAAAAAATCATCAATAATAATTTTGATTCTGCTTATATTAAAATTGTAGAAGGAGGAAAAGAAATAAGTCAAAAATTATTACAAGAAAAATTTGATCACATTTTTTTTACAGGAAGTCCTTCTGTTGGAAAAATTGTTATGGAAGCGGCTACAAAAAATTTAACACCAGTTACTTTAGAGTTAGGCGGAAAAAGTCCCTGTATTGTTGACAAAAATATTAATCTAAAAGAAACAGCAAAGCGTATTATTTGGGGTAAATTTATCAATGCAGGACAAAGTTGTATTGCCCCTGATTATTTATTAGTTAATCAACGAATAAAATCAACATTATTAGAAGCACTTTGTCAAGCAATTCAAGAATTTTTCGGAGAAGAACCTTCCAAAAGTCCAGATTATGGCAGAATTATTAATGAGCATCATTTCAAAAGATTATCTGCTTTATTACAGTCGGGAAAAATTATTATAGGTGGTCAATTTATCCCTGAAATGCGTTATATTTCTCCTACAATTATGGATGAAGTTTCCGCAAATTTTCCTATTATGCAAGAAGAAATCTTCGGACCTATCTTACCCATCATAGATTATAAGGAAATAGAAGAAGCCATTACCTTCATTAATCAACGTCCTAAACCTTTAGCAATCTATCTGTTTTCTAATGATAAAAAACAGCAGAAGATAGTCATAGAAAAAACCATATCTGGAGCAGTTTGTCTCAATGATACAGTGATGCAGTATGGGGTTCCCCAGTTACCCTTTGGAGGCATTGGAAATAGTGGGATAGGTAGTTATCACGGCAAAGCAAGTTTTGATATATTCTCCCATTATAAAAGTGTCTTAAATCGTTCTTTTTGGTTAGAAACTAATTTGCGCTTTCCCCCCTATAAAGGTAAATTAAAGTGGTTCAAACGCCTTTTAGGGTGAAAAAATTGGAGTGAGCTAAAAGCTTTATGAGTAGCATTGATTGGGTTATTGTAGCCATTTATGCCATCATTGTCATTGGTATTGGTATTGCTGCGAGTCGCCAACAAAATAACACCGATGAATATTTTCGGGGCTCACGGAAACTCCCTTGGTGGGCAGTGGGTTTTTCCATTATTGCCACTTCCTTCTCTGCCGCCTCACTGTTAGGGGGACCAGGAGAAGGCTATAATCATGGTTTTCTCTACCTACAACTTCAATTGGGGGATTTAATTGGCTATAGTCTTGTCATTTTGTTATTCATCCCTTTTTTTGTACGCTTAAATCTCACCACCGCCTATGAATATCTAGAAAGACGCTTCGATGCCAAAACCCGCTCATTCGGCTCACTCTGTTTTTTATTATTCGTCATCGCACGGTTAGGGGGGCTCTTATACGCAGCTTCTCTGGTGGTTGCTACCGTCACGGGATTATCCTTACCCGTAAGCATCTTGTTGGTGGGTATTATCTCCATCGTTTACACCGTCACAGGAGGGATTGCCGCCGTCGTTTGGACTGATGTACTTCAGTTTGTCATGATTTTCCTGGGTTTAGCAGCCGGGATTTGGACTCTACAATCATCCGTTTCTGGGGGTTTGGGGGAACTTTGGCTTGCTGCCTCAGAAGGGGGAAAACTAACCTTAATTAACCTATCTTGGGAACCCGCCTCGATTCGTTCCTTACCCACTGCTTTATTCGCCTATGGTATGCTTTCCTTTGCGGTGGCTGGGACCAACCAACAATCTGTACAACGCTATGTCTCTTGTGCTGACGTTTCCGACGCGCGCAAAGCCATCTTTCTGGGTTGGTTTTCGGGGTTTGTTGGGGTTGCTGCTACCCTGTTACTGGGTGTTTTATTATTTGGCTTTTATTCCCTAAATTCTGGACTTCCCAACGATATCAAACCCGACGGCATTCTTTCCTATTTTATTGTCAACCAAGTACCTCCAGGAGCATCAGGATTTCTGGTGGCAGCCATTTTTGCAGCAGCCATGTCATCCATTGATTCAGCCCTTCATTCCTTAGCCACCTGCATAACTGTTGACTTTTACCAACGTTATGCCCCATCAAAACCCAGTGATTCTCAATCGTTACGAGTCGCACAAGGTTTAATTATCCTTTGGGGAATTTTGGGTATTCTGGCAGCCTTTTATGTCGCTTCAACGGGAGAACCATTGCTACCCTTTCTTATTCAATATACCACTCTATTTTTGGGACCATTACTAGGGATTTTTTTGATGGGAGTTTTGATACCTCGTATTAATGCAAAAGGGGCATTTTACGGCACCATTGCTTCAATTATCTTGCTCATAGTTGGTTCAAATTTCGGTTGGTTTACCTTTCCTGGTATTTGGCGTTCTGCTATTACTGCTCCTGTTGCCGTTATATTCGGTTTAGCTATTTCCCTGCTGAGTGAAAAACCAACCAATCGCTCTCTAGATGGGCTGACTTTTTGGCATCAAAAAGATGACTAAGTATTAAAAATGATTAATATTTGTATAAATTATAAAACTTATATTAAGTAATCAAAAAAAGAAAAAAATCATCGGCATGGTAAGCTGAAATCAACCACTTTTTATAGGGTAAATTAGTGACTGAAGTTCCAAAAAGTTTCCTCCAACAATTAGAAGATGCTGCCCAAGGTATTGAAGATCCTAAAGCGGCTGCTTTAGCTAAAATTAGGTTAGTCGGAAAATGGATTGCTGTTTGTCCTGTGGACTTTTTTAACGAGTTAAGAGAACATAATCCCATCCTACCAACCCCAGCATTTACATTAGTAACTCGCTATCAAGATGTTAGAGATGTTTTGCGACTTAACCATATTTTTAGCACCGATTTACTCAAGGAAGGTACTCTTAAATATATTGGTAATACAGTAATTGAATTGCCTCCATCTGCTGAATATGAAAGGCGAAAATCAGTTTTGCGTTTAGCCTTTCCGATGGAAGATGTTGAGCGTTATGCAAGAATTTCCCTAGAAGAATCTCAAAAGTTATTAAGTCAAGTTAAACCAGATACTCCTTTTGATTTGGTTGACTATGCCAAAAGACTACCGGCTGCTTCTTTATCTCGATATTTAGGTTTTGACGAATTACCCCCTGAAAAAGTTGTTCAATGGACTCATGAAATCAACGATGGTGCTATCAGAAACCTCTATAACGATCCAAAAATTAGTGAAAAGGCAACGACATCTAGTCAAGAAATAAAATCAAGAATGATGAATATTCTTGAAAAAACTAGAGATGAATTACCGCAAGAAAAATCAGAGGATGAACTCGGTTTCTTCGAGCGTTTGTTTGGTTTACATAAATATAGAGAAGCTCCTAAACCACCGACTGAACCCAGCACCTTGCAACGTTATTTAATGATGCAGTCTGTAGATACAACTTACACAGATGATCAAGATATTATCAGTAGTTTGTTATTTATGATGACCTCTTGTGTTGATTTAACTTCTGGGTCAATTACTAACATTGTTGTTGAACTAATGCAACGCCCTGAGATACTCAAAAAAGCCGTCATTGCTGCCAAAAATGATCGTGACGAAGAATTCGCAGGATATGTTTGGGAAGCCTTACGATTCCGTCCTTCTTTGTGTGGTTTTATTAGCACCTGTGTTGAAGATTATACCCTAGGACATGGCACTGATTATGAACAAGTGATTCCCAAAGGAACCCTCGTTTTTATCTGTAGTAGTGGAGCGATGCATGATCCTCGTGTGATCGATTCTCCTGAAGAATTTATCACAGGAAGACCTCCCCATTTAGCCTATACTTTTTTTGAAGCAGGACTTCATACTTGTCATGGAAAATACTTTTCTATGGCCCATATTCCCCTAGCGGTAAAAGAATTATTTAAACTGGGTGTCCCCGAAAATGTTGATGATTTCCCTGTAATTTATAGCTATCCAGAAAACTCTTTCCATATCAAATTCAACCCCGCTTAAATTAAGGTTAAGCTTAAATTAAGTTTAAAGATAGAGACGTTACCTAAAAACGTCTCTATACTTTTCCCAAAGGAACAATCATGAACCCTTGCTCCCTTGAATAAGAAGGTCAATCAAAATGTAGAATGTAGAATGTGGAATTACCTCCAACTTGAGTAGGAGGCTTGGAACCCTTTTTTTGGGTCAATATATCAAACTATTGATACTAACCATAAAGAAAAACAATGCTATACTGACAGGAATATTTAAAGATAATTTATTCAGTAATTATCGACTTGTGTTCTCTCAATTATCTCTAATTTTTTCTATCCTCAAAACGTGACTACTCAAACACCTTCCCTTCCTACTACCCCAGAGACTTCACCCCCCAAACCCTTTGAGAAAAGTCTTAATCGCCAAATAATAGTTATTCTAGACTTTGGTTCTCAATACTCGGAATTAATTGCTCGTCGTATTCGAGAAACCCAGGTTTATTCCGAAGTTTTATCCTATCGTACTACTGCCGAAAAATTAGCCCAACTGAACCCTAAAGGGATTATCTTATCAGGGGGTCCCAATTCGGTTTATGATGATCGCGCTCCCCAATGTGATCCCGATATCTGGCAACTCGGTATCCCCATCTTAGGGGTTTGCTACGGAATGCAGCTAATGGTCAAACAATTGGGGGGAAAAGTTGAACCAGCCAAACGAGGGGAATATGGTAAAGCATCCCTTCATATTGACGATCCCACCGACTTATTGACCAATGTGGAAGACGGTTCTACTATGTGGATGAGTCATGGAGACTCTTGTACCCGTCTTCCTGAAGGGTTTGAAATTCTAGCCCATACAGAAAACACCCTTTGTGCAGCGATCGCCCATCATGAGAAAAAACTCTTTGGGGTACAGTTTCACCCTGAAGTTGTCCATTCGGTGGATGGGATCGCCCTGATTCGCAACTTTGTCTATCATATTTGTCACTGTGAACCCACTTGGACTACAGAAGCCTTTGTCGATGAAACCATTCGTGAGATCAGGGCCAAAGTAGGAGAAAAAAGAGTCTTACTAGCTTTATCTGGTGGAGTAGACTCCTCAACCCTAGCCTTCTTGCTCTATCAGGCCATTGGGGATAGACTCACCTGTATGTTTATCGACCAAGGGTTCATGCGCAAAGGGGAACCAGAACGCCTCATGGACATCTTCGATAAACGATTTCACATACCCGTTGAATACGTGAACGCCAGGGAACGTTTCATCAGCAAACTTGAAGGTGTCACCGATCCTGAGAAAAAACGCCGTCTCATTGGCCATGAGTTTATCCAAGTCTTTGAAGAAGAGTCCAAGCGTCTGGGCCCCTTTGACTACTTAGCCCAAGGAACCCTATATCCTGATGTTATCGAGTCAGCTGATACCAATGTTGACCCGAAAACAGGGGAACGAGTTGCGGTTAAAATTAAAAGCCATCATAATGTGGGCGGGCTTCCCAAAGACCTCCGCTTTAAGTTAGTTGAACCCCTCCGTAAGTTATTTAAGGACGAAGTGCGTAAAGTCGGTCGATCCATTGGTCTTCCCGAAGAAATTGTACGCCGTCATCCGTTCCCTGGACCGGGTTTGGCTATTCGTATTATTGGAGAAGTGACTTCAGAACGCTTAAATATCTTACGAGATGCCGATTTTGTGGTTCGGGACGAGATTAGTAAACAGGGAATGTATCATGACTTTTGGCAAGCATTTGCAGTTCTTTTACCTGTTCGTAGCGTCGGTGTTATGGGAGATCAACGAACCTATGCCCATCCTATTGTTTTACGCTGCATCACCAGCGAAGACGGTATGACTGCAGACTGGGCGAGGGTTCCTTACGATCTCTTAGAAATCATCTCTAACCGTATTGTTAATGAAGTCAAAGGGGTCAACCGTGTGGTCTATGACATCACATCGAAACCCCCAGGAACCATTGAATGGGAGTAAATCAATCCCCTAGTTGAGAATGTAGAATTGGGCATGAATTTGATTCTGCATTCTTGATTTCACATTAATTACTTGGAAAAGAACCAGGTAACACCTTTAGAGTTTTAGGCTGTCCATCACGGGTAACCTCTACCAAAAGGGTTTGGCCAATGGTGCTAAGTTCTACTTGTTCTTGGACTTCAACCGCTTCTCTAACTGGTTTACCTCCTACTCTAACAATTATATCTCCTGGCTTAAACCCTGCTTGTTGAGCCGGAGAATCATTAACTACTCGCACCACCAACACCCCTTCATTCTCAGTAATTTTAAAATCTAACTGTTGATCTTGATTCAGTTCCTTACGTAATTCACTATTAAGCGTCACCATATGAATACCCAGATAAGGGTGATCTGCTTTTCCTGTAGTTAATAACTGATTAGCAACTCTCTGCGCTGTTTCTATGGGGATGGCAAAGCCCAAGCCTTGGGCATCAGCCCGAATAGCTGTATTAATACCGATTACCTGTCCTTGGGCATTTAGTAACGGCCCTCCAGAGTTACCTGGGTTGATGGCAGCATCGGTTTGAATAAATCTTACCCGTTTATCTGGCACACCCACCTCAGAACTCGAACGACCCAAAGCACTAATAATTCCCACTGTAACCGTATTATCCAATCCTAGAGGGTTTCCAATGGCGATCGCCCATTCTCCTGGGTTCAGTTGTTCAGCGCTGCCAATATCGACTGTGGGTAAATTGGTAGCATTTATTTTCACCACAGCTACATCAGTCATGGGATCAGTTCCCAATACTTTCCCTTGATATACTTGACCATCTTTGAGGGTGACTTTAACTTCCTCGGTTCCATCTACCACGTGAGCATTGGTTAATAATTGTCCATCAGCACTCATAATAAATCCCGATCCCGTTCCCCGCTCAATATGTTCTCTGGGAATGGGAAGATCATTGCCAAAGAAGCGACGAAAAAATGGGTGTTCAAAGGTTTGTCCCATTTGATCAGATACTTGTCTGGTTGCATCGATACGAACAACTGCTGGTCCTACTTTTTGGGCGGCCTGGGCAATAAAGTTTAAATTGCTTTTTGATGAAGGTTTTTGTGCTGGAAAGGGAAAAGGTTTGAGGTTGGTGGGAACCACTGCTGGAGGGTTTATTGTCTGTTCTTGAGAGGTTTGCAGAAGATAGCGACTCCCCCAGACTCCCATCCCGCCGCCTAAGATCAATAGTCCTATATAGACACCTAGCTGTTTAATACGCATGATATTCCGATTTTGATAATAACAGGGTTCCCTATTCAAGATTATGACAAAGTTTTCTCAAAAACAGTTATTTCTACCTCTTTATTTTATAGTGCCACCTAGTGACTTCCTACTTACGCTGATCCAGTTTATACAGCATGGGGTTGTCATTTAAGTTCAAGAGTAATAATATAGCGTTTCTCACTTCCATGAGGTAGACTTATTGTCTTATTCCCAAACTCCCAACTCCCAAAACTAAAAAGTTTTGTAACTCACAAGTAGAGGAAATGCTATATAAGGGCAATTAAATCATTAATTACCCCTTAAAAATCATCTAATTAACCCAACCCTTCCCCTTTTGTTTTAGGCGGAAGAGATAAACAATGTTCGATCTGTTGATATAACTTATCCTTATCTAAGTTTTGTCCAATCAAAACTAATTGATTTTTTGGGGTTCCTTTCCATTGATCATCTTCTAAGGTAAAACGCTTCCCACTGAGGTGAAAAATGTGACGCTTTTCACTTTCATTAAACCATAAAATCCCTTTAGCTCGAAAAACGTTAGAGGGGAGTTGATTATCTAGAAAGTATTGGAATTTTCGGATGGAAAAAGGTTGATCACTCTCAAAGGAAATAGAAATAAAGCCATCATTTTCTAAGTGATGAGAATGGTGATCATGATCGTGGTGAGAATGGTGATCATGATCGTGGTGAGAATGGTGATCATGATCATGGTGAGAATGGTGATCATGATCATGGTGAGAATGGTGATCATGATCATGGTGAGCTTCTTGATGATCGAAGTATTGATCAGACTCAAATAATCCCACACTCAGAATTAAAGGTAGTTGAACTTGTGACTTTTCAGTACGTAAAATTCTTGCAGATTCTTTAATATCCCTAATTCTAATTTCTAAAGAATCAACATCCCCTTCGTCCACTAAATCCGTCTTGTTTAAAACAATAATATCTCCATAAGCAATCTGACTATGTGCTGCTTCTGAATTGAATAGATCTAGACTAAAATTGGAGCAATCTACCATAGTAACGATAGAATCTAGACGAGTCATATCTCTTAATTCTGTTCCTAAGAATGTGAGAGCAACTGGTAAAGGATCAGCTAAACCAGTGGTTTCAACAATCATATAATCTACCTTTTCAGAACGTTCTAAAACTTTATAAACCGCTTGGACTAAATCTTCATTAATTGTACAACAAACACAGCCGTTGTTAAGTTCCACCATATTGTCTTCACTGGTAACAATCAACTCGTTATCAATGCCAATTTCTCCAAACTCATTCACTAAAACTGCTGTTTTTATTCCTTCTTGATTTGTCAAAATATGGTTGAGAAGTGTTGTTTTTCCACTTCCGAGAAACCCTGTAATAATCGTTACAGGCAAGCCATGTTTAGGTGCGTCCATTGTGTCATGGTTTCCTGACTTTTTATCCAATATTTGCATAATTTTCTCGTTTGTCAAACTCCAAAAGTTGACGGTAATCTATTAGTCGATTGCTCAATGATCACGAACAACGATAAATTACCACTATTTGTCTCTTCCCCTCATTATAGGATATCTATTAGTCGTTTATAAATTCACAAAAAAATAGCCGGATAATTCCGGCTTTGATAGACTAGAAAAAATGGCTAACCGGTCTGCTCCTGATTAGAATCAGGAGAGTGAGGATGAATCTGCTCGGCTTCAGGACAATCATCAGAAACAAAAATCTCTGAGTTGTATCTCGGAACAGAGGCTAGTTTTCGGCTGACAGCGCCAATACTTTCTAGTCTTACCATTTCTTCCCAAGAACTAATTTCGTCGTCCTCTTCGGTCTCATAACGAATGGCCACTAAGTCCCCCTCTAGAGAGACAATGGTTGCACCCTCGATCCAACGTTGCTGATCCCGCAAGAACAGACAAACTTCTCGGCCTTCTGTACAGAGTTGATAAATCTTGCGGTGTAGCATAGATATCTCCTGATCAGGTAACAGTTGTTAATAATTTTACCTTAACATTAAAAATCATATCCATGCCACGTTGAAAGAACTATATTTTTCAAATTCTTCGCAAAGTAACATTCTGGAATATTCATGAGGTTTGGGTTAACTTTTTTCACAGCTATCCTTATTCCTCATCCCATGCTTCTACCACCAGGACTTCGCTGACGGGATCTTGCATAGTAAAACCAAACTCTAACAATTCTCCTTTCCAATAAGACCAGTCCTTTTCATAAAGAAGGGCTAACTTCCAAAGACTATCACTGGGTTTGAGAACATTAGAGTCCACCAGTGAGGAAACTTTACGCTGAAACTTCATCATAGGATGAGCGACTTGTTTAGTCATAGACTCAATCAATTTGCGTTTACTAAATTTTACAAATGCTCTAGGAGCAATGCTTCTCTTGGTATTTCTGTATGTTATAGAATCGTAGATATTTATCTAAGGAGGCGATTCGAGAAGCATTTCTATCCATTCATTTATAACTTATATATCCAATTTGTGCAACTCTTTTTTTCGCATAGTACGGTAATTACGACAATTATAGGGGTAAAACCCCACATTGATAGCAGTTTTCCCTTGAGAATATCAAGATTTCGGTTAAGGGTTATATTTTAGGAGTTTTGCACCCTAGACAAATACTATGCTTGACTAGGGAATTTCTATTGTTTGCGAAAACTAGCCACCACAAATAAAGTATCAAGAGATACTTTTTAGAGTAATTTTAGATTTCAGATTTTCTGTCAAGGTAAAACTCCTACAAAGTTTAGTTAGGATATTTCACGAAGACTGATACTCTGAAGCGATTATCATCGAACCAATACCCTCATCAGTAAATATTTCTAGTAAAACAGCGTGAGGTATACGACCATCAATAATGTGGGCTGCCCTGACCCCTTGAGCCAGCGATCGCACACAACAATTGACTTTGGGAATCATGCCACCGGCTACAACCCCTTCAGCGATTAAGTCTCTGGCCTGTTTAATGTCCAATTTAGTCAATAATGTACTTGGATCTTGATAATTTTGTAAAATACCAGGGGTATCGGTTAGTAGAATCAGCTTTTCCGCTCCTAAAGCCGCAGCAATTTCTCCAGCGAAGGTATCGGCATTAATATTATAAGCCTGCCCATTTTCATCGGCTGCTACTGAGGAGATAACGGGAATATAGCTATTATTAACCAAACAATGAACAATTTTGGCATTCACTTTACTGACTTCCCCAACAAAGCCAATGCCTTCTTTATCCACACGACGAGCTTGAACCAACTTTCCATCTTTTCCACAGAGCCCAACTCCATGACCACCTGCTCGGTTGATCAGGGAAACCAATTCTTTATTTACACGACCCACTAGAACCATTTCTACCACATCCATCGTTGGTCCATCGGTTACTCTTAAACCATCTTTAAATTGGGCTTCAATGCCTAATTTATTGAGCCAAGTATTAATTTCTGGTCCACCACCATGAACGATAACTGGACGCACGCCAACACAAGCGAGGAAAATAATATCTCTAATAACTTTATCTTTGAGGGAACTATCTTTCATCGCAGCCCCCCCGTATTTAATGACAACGGTACGTCCGGCAAATTGTTGAATGTAGGGAAGAGCTTCGCTTAAAACTCGCACTCTGTCAGCATCAGTTTCCTTAATATATTCGTTTTCTTGACTCATAAAAGGATAATTGGCGGGTTAACACTGAGAAATGATAACATTATTATTGTCAATTTTAGGGATGTTTGCCCATAAAATTTTGGTGAAGTTTTGAAGCTAGGGGCTTTTCAACAAGGAACTCAAAATCAAGAACATTGTGACGATTCTAAACGCAAGAGAATGTTTAGCCTTAGTAATTGGTAACTCTAGGCTACACTGGGGATATTTCATCAATAAACACTTAGAAAACACTTGGGATACAAACCATATTTCTGAGTCTATTGGACTGAGCTTACCCTCTGAGTTTTTACTGGCTCATATTCCTAAAAACTTACCTTTAACTGTGGCTTCTGTTGTGCCGTCTCAAACAAAATTATGGCGGGGTTATCATTCTATTAATCTCTTAACTTTAGAAGATATCCCTTTGAAAAATATTTATGCAACGATGGGAATTGATCGAGCTTTAGGTATATTAGGTGCAGGAAAACGATATCATTTTCCCTGTTTACTGATTGATGCGGGTACGGCTTTGACCTTAACTGGAGTCGACACTTATTACACTTTTCGGGGAGGGGCAATTTTACCAGGACTAAAATTACAATTTGAGTCATTGTCAACTCAAACGGCTGCATTACCTCATGTTACCTGGCCTCGAAAATTACCTCAGCTTTGGGCGATGAATACCTCTGATGCCATTGCGAGCGGGATAATCTATACGGTTTTAAATGGACTTAGGACTTTTTGTGAAGATTGGTTAAGAAATTATTCTGAAAGTCAAATTATCTTAACAGGAGGGGATGCTTTAGACTGGTACAATTATCTTCGAGAACAGAACTATTCTTGGTCAGAACGAGTTAGAGTTGACCAAAACGTTATTTTTTCAGGTATAGAAGTTTTAATGGAGAATGGCAAGACCTAAAAGTTAACTTAATTGTGTTATTCTCTTAAGTCAGCGTCAAGCAAATATAATTGAGATAGAAACCTTATAAAACATAGGGAGTAATGACTGAATTTGATACCGGTTTGCCTAGTATTCGGCAGATTCAAAAGTATATTAAAGATAAACAAAAAATTGTCATTCAGTTAAACACTGCAGAAACAATTACGGGTCAAATTTTATGGCAAGATCCTCAGTGTCTCTGTTTGTCAGATAAATCGGGTCAATCCCTTTTGATTTGGCGACAAGCATTGGTTTATATCAAACCCAGTAATTAGATGGGAATATGATTACTACAATTCAACAACCCTAACTTACTCCGTTTCACTACGTTGAAGGCGCGGGATTGCCACTCCTAAAAGTGGCGACGAAAGCGTTGAATAGCCCATAGAGCCTAGTCTTGGAACACACTCTCAAATACTTGTCTAGTTTGAGTTATTTGTAAGTTTGTTTAGGCAAACGCTTTTAGAAAGGACATCTTAGATTAGGTGGGCGAAGACACAAAAAACTCATTCATTTGAGGAATTATCTTAGTGCTGTATCGAGTACCTGTTTTATCACTTAAAGGAACACCCTTAATGCCGACAAAACCAAGTCGAGCGAGACGGTGGATAAAAGAAGGAAAAGCTATCAAGAAGTTCAATAAGCTAGGGCAATTTTATGTCCAGCTTGTAGCAGAACCTTCTGATAGTAAAACTCAACCTATTTCTGTAGGTATTGACCCTGGAAAACTTTTTTCTGGGATTGGAGTCCAATCAGCTAAATTTACCTTGTTTACTGCTCACCTTGAACTACCTTTTAAAAAAGTTCGAGAAAGAATGGATAATCGTCGGATGATGCGACGCGGAAGAAGAGGAAGACGCATTAATCGTCAGCTACCTTTTCAATTAAGAGCCCATCGTCAAAAAAGATTTAACAACAGAAAACAAGGTAAATTACCACCATCAATTCGAGCTAATAGACAACTTGAATTAAGAGTTATTCAAGAACTGTGCAAGATATTTCCTATTACTGATATTTATTTTGAGTACGTCAAAGCCGATGTGTATTTAACATCAGGGCGGAAAAAAGCTAAGTCAGGGAAAGGCTTTTCAGTCGTTATGGTAGGACAAAAATGGATGCTCAAACAATTAGCAAGTTTGGGTAATTTCCATACTATTTATGGTTGGCAAACTTCTAACTTAAGAAAACACCTTAGATTAGAAAAGTCTAAAAACAAAGCTGAACAAACAGCTAGTTCCCATGCTGTTGATGGTGTCACTTTAGCTTGTTACAAATTCTTGAATTATAAACCCCATCATCTAGGCAATAATCATGGACATAGTTGGCAAGGAAATGTAACTATTACTCCCTGCCAATTGATGATAATTAAGCGTCCTCCAATTAGTCGTCGTCAACTTCACTTAATGCTTCCAAGCAAAGGAGTAAAAAGGCGTAAATATGGAGGAACTATCACCCGTCATGGTATTAGAAAGCGAGTGCGTAATTCCGAGGTGTCCTCGGAATGCAAGACGCACTTAAGAAAAGGAGATTTTGTTAAGGCTGAAAAAGCTGGCAAGGTTGACTATGGTTGGTGTTCTGGTGATACAGCAAAACAGGTCTCAGTTTCCGATTTTAATTGGAAAAGACTAGGACAATTTACTGCCTCGAAAGTAGTGTTGCTCCAACGCTCTACGGGGTTAATTTGTAAACAGGGAACGGACTTCGTTGGAGCAACTGTTGGTTAGTTGATGCTCGTTTCCTCCCCGTCGTCTGAAAACGTCGGGGTTTCCACTCGCCTATTTTACGATGAATGCAAAAATGTCCTAATGTATTTGCTGAAAAAACCCCCGTAAGTCGGGGGCTAAGATAAATTAATTAATTGGTTAAATGCTTAAAGGAATTACTTCCACTTACTAGCAACAACCTCAGCTAAGTCAACAACCCGTTGAGAGTAACCCCATTCGTTGTCATACCAAGCAACGACTTTAACCATATCGCCACCCATAACCATTGTTAGGCTGGCATCTACAATAGAAGATACGTCGGTTCCACGATAGTCACAGGATACTAAAGGCAAATCATTGTACTCGATGATGCCCTTCATTGCTCCTTCAGAAGCACTCTTGATGACTTCATTAACTTGTTCAGTAATGGTGCTTTTTTCCACTTGAATTACTAAGTCAACCACAGAAACATTAGGAGTAGGAACCCGCATAGCGATTCCGTTTAATTTTCCTTTCATTTCGGGAATGACTAAAGCAACTGCTTTGGCTGCCCCAGTGGAAGTAGGAACAATGTTAACCGCAGCAGCACGTGCCCGACGAAGATCACGGTGAGAAGCATCTAAAATGCGTTGATCCCCGGTATAACTGTGGGTGGTAGTCATGGTGCCTTTGATGATACCAAAGTTATCATTTAACACTTTCACCACAGGAGCGAGACAGTTGGTGGTACAACTCGCGTTACTAACAACGTTATATTTGTCGGGATCGTAGTCTTTTTCGTTAACCCCAACTACGAAGGTGCCTACATTACCACCCTTTCCAGGAGCCGTAATTAAGACCTTTTTAGCCCCAGCGACAATGTGCTTAGATGCTCCTTCTTCTGTAACAAAGACTCCAGTGGATTCAATGATTAAATCGATGCCCCATTCTGTCCAAGGTAGGTTTAAGGGGTTACGATCAGAAACGCACTTGATGGTGTTCCCGTTAACAGTTAGGGAGTTGTCATCTGCCTCAATGTCGGCATCTAATTTGCCAAGCATGGAATCGTATCTTAGCAGGTGAGCATTAGTTCTGGGATCAGAAGTATCATTAATACCGACTACTTCCAACTGGCTATTTTCCCGACCTAACCAGCACCGTAAAAAGTTGCGTCCAATACGTCCGAACCCGTTGATTGCTACTCTAATCACTGCGTCTTACCCTCTGTAGTTTTACTTCAATAGATTAAAACATTATTAATGACCCCAATCATACCCCAAAGGCTGATCAATTTCGATACCCTATGTCAATTTTTTTTTCAGTTAGGTATTTTTGACGGGAACATCAACGTCACTTAAGAGGTTTAATGCTCTTTAAAAGCGTATTATTCGGCATTAAACGTTCTATATTGAGTAAATAGAGTTTTTTGATGCTTTTTAGCTCCAATTTTTCTTATCAGCTTTCTTATACTCAGATATTGAACCAACTAATTTTCGAGTTGAGATAGAGTGTAAGCTGTGGGGTGTGGGGATTATTGAGTTTTCAAGGGCGCAAATGAAGATAAATTCCTCCTAAACTGCCTCAAGATGAGTAATTTCGGGTATTTGCTTCCCAGTCTTGACAGTTAATGGCTTCTTCTGTTAAAGCCTTATAGGGATGGATGGTACATTTTAAGCAAGTTTGTCCTGTATAAAAAATACAGCGATCGCAAGGAATGTTATGAAGTTTCTTTAAATAGATAACTCCATCTTGTATCGCTAAGAAAATGGAACAAAAAAAGCACAGTAAAACCAACCAAATAAGTAAAGGAAAAAACCAACCCATTTGGCTAACAATAATTTGTTGCAAAACCATGAGATTTGTTTAGAAAACAACGAACACTACTAGGATTGTTGACAATGACTTAATAAGTAACTGTCGTCTATTTTTTTTCGAGATAATAGGGGCTAAAACCTGGCTTTTTAAAGCGCACCGCAATCTTCCTCTCAAAAACAACTTCTGACTTCTGACTTCTGATTTCTGACTTGGTTATCTGTCGCCACACTTTCCCAAAATAAAGCGACTTTGTCACTCACTTCTTGAGGATTCAGATAATGAAAAAAGTGCTTTCCTTCCTGACATTCCCAGAAAACATCCCCTGATTTTAACCAAGGTTTCCAGGCATTAAGTTGATAGGAAGAAATAACCATATCATCTTTACTACCTAGCACAAATAAAGGCACAGAAATTACTTCAGGAGTAACACTTAATTGTTCTATTAAAGTGTTAGGAGAGGGAGAAGATAATAAGTCTTGTTCGAGAAGATATATGAATAACTCCGTTTTAAAAGGACATTGACGACCAAATAAACTATAAACAATTTGTGTTAAAATGGTATAGCGATCGCAGGGTAAGGACTTGAGTAAAGCATAATAATAACTCTGCCAATCCACCCCTAAATTAGCCCCAACCGATAATAAGGTTAGAGAATTGACTCTTTCAGGATAGCGTTGAGCATAGATCATTCCTAACCACCCACTCAAACCATGACCAATTAAATTAACAGGATGATCCAGTTGTTTACAATAGTCCTGTAGTAAAACCAAAGCCACATCAAGGGTTATGGGTTCATCAGGAGTTTGCTCATATTCCCACAAAGCTAGAGAGTATTGTTGAGAAATTTTCTTAATTAAGGGACGGTTAAAACGATTTAATGCAGGACTGACACTTAACCACAAAGCAGTAGGAATAGAAGACATAAAAACTCCAAATCAAGAAAAATTGAGGCACAATAAAAGATAGAGTTGAATTGGGAAGGTTAAGAGGATGTTAATCAGTGTCTTGCAAGAACTCTTTAGACACCCCTTAACCCCTTTTTATTTACACTTGCTCAAGGTTATTCAGAGCAGTTTCGACTTGTTTGAAATTAAAGCCCATCGCCCGCAAAGCGTGCCAAAGATGGCCTTGTAAGAAGAAAAAGGCTAAGAAAAAGTGAGCATTGGCTAACCAACAACGGGATGTATGGCGACCGAAGTCTAAAATCGTCGTATCAGCAAAATAGGGTGTAACACCTAATTTCACTTCTAAGATTGGGCCATAAAATTCAGGAGGATAGGCTAAAGTATTAACTGCACAGAAATAAGCTGCTACAAAGCCTGCTAAAGCAATACCCCCTAAAGAGTAGGATAAGATGGCTTCTCCTGAGAAAATAAGACGCTTTTTCGCCCATTCCATCGGAGGAATGATAATATGCCAGATTCCACCTGCAATGAGAAGAATACCAACATAGATATGACCACCAACCAAGTCTTCAAGGCTGTTAACCGTAGCAAAATGGGTTTGATACCCATAGATAACTAAGGGATCTAAAGTCGGTTGAGTTGCTAAACGAACCCCTTCGATGGTGGAGTCGTATAATCCACCCCAATACATGGCTTTACCAACCAGTAACAGCGCACCTATGCCCAAAAATAAGAGATGATGCCCTAAGATAATACCCAGTTTTTTGGGGTCATCCCAGTCAAAATGAAAGCGACGTGCGCCTCCTTCTGTGGTTTTTAGGTCTTGAGGAGCTTGTAATAAATGGAACAATGCACCTGCACCTAAGACAGCAGAGGAAATAAGATGTAATACCCCAATAACAAAGAAAGGATAGCTATCGATTACTTCCCCCCCTTGACCAACACCAAAGCCTAATGTGGCTAAGTGGGGTAACAAAATTAATCCCTGTTCTCCCATCGGTATGTCAGGAGAATAGTTAGAAAGTTCAAACAAGGTAAAGGCTCCTGCCCAAAACATGATTAAAGCAGCTTGAGCAGCATGAGCAACAATGAATAAACCAGATTTATCAGCAAATCTGGAATTTCCGGCCCACCAATCATATTTAACTGTGGGATTATCGTAAGTTTGCATGGTTTTTTCACCGGAGAAACACAACGAATACTTATTGCTAGTAATTATCAATAAGTATAATTCTAAGTTAGAGTTATTTGCAATAAAAGACTATTAAGAATTGTTGAACTTATGGAATGGGGAAGCTAAAAACAGTATTGATGATCTTCCCTGTCTCTTGAGAAAGACTATATGATCAAAAATAAGCTTGGAGAATAACAGATAATAATATGAGTCAAACCATTACACCATCTCAAAGTAAAAATAGTTTAGCCCCCAGTGTAATTAGCGATCGCACGCCAGAAGGGAATTGGTTCTCAGACTTTTCTCAAGAAACCCTGGCCATGACCAAACGCCTTTTTATACAATTGCAGCGTCGCCCGTCAACCTTGATCGCAGGGATTATTCAACCCTTTATGTGGTTGATTTTATTTGGGGCTTTATTTTATAACGCACCACAGGGATTATTTGGGGATGATCTCAACTATGCTAAGTTTCTCGCCCCTGGAATCATTGTCTTTACTGCCTTTTCTGGAGCCTTAAACGCAGGACTCCCTGTGATGTTTGATAGAGAATTTGGCTTTCTCAACCGTTTATTGGTAGCTCCCTTGGCTTCACGTTACTCCATTGTCGCTTCTTCAACCCTGTATATTATTGTCCTCAGTTTTATCCAAACCGCCGTTATTGTGGGTGCAAGTGCTTTATTAGGTGCTGGTTTACCGAGTTTAGTGGGTTTAGGGGCGATCGCCTTAATTGTCTTGTTAATCGTTTCTGGTGTAACCGGGTTAAGTTTAGGACTGGCCTTTGCCTTACCAGGTCATATTGAACTCATTGCCGTCATTTTTGTGACCAACTTGCCCCTATTATTTGCCAGTACCGCCTTAGCTCCTTTATCCTTTATGGCAGGATGGTTACAAGCGATCGCTAGTTTAAACCCTTTAACCTATGCCATTGAGCCCATTCGCTACATTTACCTTAATGGAGAATGGTCTTTAGCCAGTATTGTTTTACAAACCCCTTGGACAGATATTAATTTTCTAGGAGTTTTATTATTACTGTTAGGGTTTGATTTACTGATTTTATTAGCTATTCAACCCTTATTGCGTCGTCGTTTTGCCTAGATTGTTTAGTGACATCCTCCCACACCATAATCTGTGATTTGGTGTGGGAGGATGTCACATCTTCGGCGAATATTATAGAGCGGTACTGACAATATTTCTTAAACCTTGGACAACCAAAACTTTTAATGGAAGAACATTAGCTGATACCAGATCCGCTTATTATCGTAGAGTAATATTCTTTCTCCCACTGCCTCCTCTGCTTCCCCTGCTCCCTCTGCCTTCTTAATATGATTCTAAAGCGGATTTGGTATGAGGTCTATTCAAGCCCCCTTCTCGCCCTTATTTTTTACCCGCCTTTCATAGCGAGACTCACCTGCGGTACAGTGCGTGGCTTGTCGACGGTAAGCTAAACTTTTACTAAACATTTTTAACTTTTTTGAACTACCCTTGACAGAAAAATACTTTTGAGAGTTCAGCATTGATGACCTGAGTTCGATGTAAGCAGGAGCCATAAATTCCTAAAAAATTAAGGATAATCTTGAGAAAAATAAACACAGGAATTCAAGCCAGT